>JAEXYZ010000107.1 GCA_023405135.1 Bacillota bacterium
AATTGATTCGACACCAATAACAGTAGGGAAATTTAGGAAGGCTGGCAAGGCTTTTTTTACACAAATTAAGTGCAAAGTTATGTACTAATTTCTTTCATAACTCTGCACTTCTATTTTGCAATAAACATGGATATAGTTTTTAGATCGTAGCATGACAGTAATAGCAATAAACCTTCTTACTTTTATTTAATTTTAAACATATACCATCTTTTCTAATTTTTATTTATGAAACAATCACACATTACATTTTAATGTTACTAATAGCAATAGTTAAAATTAACGAGATAGAATATTGAAAAAAATAATATTAAAAATACTTGCATAATTAGACGATATGGATATAATAATAAATGTACTTAAAAAAATATTTAATATATAAACGTTCCGAAGTAGCTCAGTGGTAGAGCAACCGGCTGTTAACCGGTTGGTCGTAGGTTCGAGTCCTACCTTCGGAGCCATTTTTTTGTCCTTTTTTACTTAATTACACCTAATAAATTACCCCTCCTAGTCATTCAAACATATTTACCCTTTAGTTTTGCTAGCCACAAATGTTAATACCAACTTACAGTTCAAATCAATCATAAGAAGATGGTATTTTTTCAAACGATTAAAATTTCCCAAATTGAGTATGTAAACAAAATTTTTATAGTAAGAAAGTTTTTGTTATACATAAATATCTTGAAATATTAGTTGATAGAGGAAAAATAGTTTTTTAATAAAATTTAAAACAAAACCCATTACGAAAGTTTTATCGTAACGGGTTTTGTTTTAGGAAAAAAAGTATAAAAAAAGAAAAAACATATCATAAAATAGAAGATTATTAAATATATATTAAGAATGGAATATATATTAATTACTGGTAAGTAAAATTTGTAATTTGAATGGGGGATATGGTTTGGAGAGGATATTAGAAATAGAAAACATATCTTTACAATTTGGAGGAGTAAAGGCACTAGATAACGTCACCTATCATATAAACAAAGGCGAAATATTTTCATTAATTGGGCCAAATGGTGCAGGAAAAACGAGTATGTTAAATTGCATTAGTGGATTGTATCAGCCAACAGGTGGTTCAATTCTATATAAAGGTAAAGACATTACAAGGATGAAGCCTTATGAAAGAACTTCACTAGGGATTGCACGAGCATTTCAAAATATCGCTCTTTTTGCCCATATGTCTGTACTAGACAATTTAAAACTCGGAAAACATTCATTAATGGAATCAGGGCTGTTTAGCGGTGGGTTATATGTAGGAAAAGCATCTAAGGAAGAGATTAAACATCGTCAAGAAGTGGAGGAAGTAATTGAGTTTTTAGAGTTACAAGATATTCGTCATACTCCTGTAGGCACACTTCCATATGGCTTACAAAAACGGGTGGAGGTTGGTCGTGCATTAGCATTGAAACCGGAGTTAATTTTACTAGATGAACCAATGGCTGGCATGAATAATGCGGAAAAAGAATTAATGTCTCGATTTATATTAGATATGCATGAAGTGATGAACACAACCGTTGTCTTGATTGAGCATGATTTAGGTGTTGTCATGAGTTTATCTAATCATATTGCTGTACTGGACTTTGGTAAACAAATTGGATTCGGGACTCCTAAAGAAATACAACAAAATCCAGAAGTTATAAAAGCTTATATAGGGGAAGAAACGGTGATATAGAGGGAGGCGAACTATGGTAATAGAAAAAACTTTACCTGCTTTACTGGCGGAGCGTGCAAAACGTGATGCAAATACAGTTGCATTTAGACAGAAATATCTTGGAATTTGGAACGAAATTTCATGGGGAGACTACTTGGCCAATGTTGAAAAATTAGCAGTTTCACTTTCAGAACAATATGATTTTAGAAGTGGTGAAACATTAGCCATCATAGGAGAAAACCGACCTCAGTGGCTCTATGCTCATATGGCTGTACAAAGTTTAGGTGGAATTTTAGTAGGTGTTTATCAAGAATCCTTACCAGATCAAATAAAATTTTATCTGAATGATTGTAAAGCAAGAATTGTTATAGTTGAAGATCAAGAACAAGTTGATAAGTTACTAGAAGTTGAAGACGAATTACCTTTAGTAGAACATATAATCTACTATAATAAACAAGGTTTACGTCACTACCAGCATCCTAAATTAACTTATATAGGTCTGCTATTAGAGAATGGAGAGAAATTGCTTAAGCAAAAAGGAGATTTTTTTGAGAACCAATTGAATTTGTTGTATAGTGATATGCCTGCAATAATTGCATACAGTGCAGCGACAAGTGGTCAACCTAAAGGAGTAAAATTAACTCATCATAACTTAATTGAATCTGCTAAAAACTTATCACAAGTTGATGAAATGAAAAGAACAGATGATTATTTTTCATTTTTGCCACTTTCGTGGGTTCATGAGCATGTGATGAGTATCGTTATGCCTTTAATAGTTGGTATGGTCGTTAATTTTCCAGAAAAACCGCATACCGTTATAGGTGATTTGAGAGAAATTGGCCCCCATACATTATTGGCAACGCCTCGTGTTTACCAATCATTAATGGCGGATTTCCAAATACGAATGGAAGGAGCAAGCTGGTTTAAGCGAAAGTTATACAATTTGTTTAAAAAGTATGGAGAAAAACAAGCTCTTTTTAAATTAGAAAATAAACCTCCATCCTTACTCGATAAAATGATGTATACACTCGGAGACATGATTATGTTTAGTGCGATACGAGACCATTTAGGGCTTGCTCGTATAAAAAGAGCCTATGTTGCTGGCGCAGCTATTCAATCTGATGCCTTCTACTTTTACCATAGTATAGGGGTGAATTTGAAGCAAACATATGGAGGTACAGAAGTAACAGGTATTGCATTAGTTCAAAATGATAATGCCATAAAAGCAGGGAGCTCAGGTGTTCCAATACCAAATACAAAAGTAATGATTGGCAATGATGGTACAGTATATTTAAAAAATAATGCTATTTTTTCAGAGTATTTGAACGAAGCAGATCGAAAATTAATTGAAGATGGTTGGATTTCTCTAGGTGACAAAGGATATTTAGATGATGATGGACACCTGTTCATTTTAGATCGACAAGAGGATATTATTACCGATTTAGAGGGAGAACCAATTTACCCTAGATTTATAGAAAATAAGTTGAAATCCATTCCTTATATACAAGAAGCAATATGTTTCGGAAAAAATAAACCGTATCTAACAGCAATATTAAATATCGATATAAACAGTGTTGGTCGTTGGGCAGATAAAAACCGCATATCATATACCGAATATTCTGAATTATCTGCAAAAATGGAGGTCATTCATTTAATTGAGGGAGAGGTTAGAAAATTAATGAATGAGCTTTCTTTCAATGAAAGGATAAAGAAATTTGTTATTTTAAATAAACAATTTACTGCAAATCAAGGTGAATTAACAAGAACTTTAAAAATTAGAAGGAACTTTGTAGAAAAGAAATATGAAAAAATAATTGAAGCAATGTACACAAACGCAAAAGAAGTCTCTTTAACTACTTTTATTAATAATGAATCCATTGAAAATAGTAGTTTACAAATAGTCCAATTATCAAATAGTGAGGAGGTAGCATTCGTTAATGATATTCTTCTTCCAAATGCTCATTAATGGGATAGTTGTCGGAAGTATTTATGGTCTGGTAGCGTTAGGGTTTGTCTTAATTTACCGTTCAAGTGGAGCTTTGAATCTTGCAAACGGAGAATTTGTTATTTTCGGACCATATATTTGTTTAATGCTCATGACTGCATTAAAGGTTCCATTTTTAGTTGCATTACTAATTACATTATTATTTAGTGCTATTCTTGGTCTAGTAGTTGAGCGACTAGTCGTTCGGCCTTTACAAAATGCACCGGTTATTTCCGTTATTATGGCGACAATTGGATTATCAAGCTTACTTGCAGGTGCTGTTCATATGATTTGGGGACATTCCACAAAAGCGTTTCCACCAGTGTTCCCACAGACACCTTTAAATATTGGCGGAATTGTTGTAACACCGGTCTATTTATGGTCATTCATTGTCGTATTAGTGTTATTAATTATTTTCTCAATATTCTTCAAGTATTCCAAAATCGGTCTTGCCATTCGTGCTGTTGCAGATGATCAACAGGCCGCTTCATCAATGGGTATGAGTGTAAAATTTGTTTATGCAGCAACATGGACAATTGCAGCAATAGTTGCAGCAATTGGAGGAGTATTAATGGGAAATATTAATGGTGTTAGTCCGACAATGGCATCTATTGGCTTAACAGTATTACCTGTTGTTATTTTAGGTGGTTTGGATAGTGTACTTGGAGCAATTATTGGTGGTTTTGCAATTGGAATATTGCAGAACATGGCTGGTGGTTATTTAGATCCACTAGTTGGTGGAGGCTTAAAGGATGTCGTTCCATTTATTATTGTACTTTTAATTTTAATGTTAAAACCACATGGCTTATTTGGTAGTCGTGGAATTGAGAGGGTGTGATGGTGTGAGAAATTTAGTAGTTAGAGAATGTGGAAAATATAAAACCTCTTATAAAGATGACATGAAATTATTTGGGACTATTAGTGACAAAGTAAAATGGATTACGCTAATTTTACTATTATTAGCATTACCTCTCTTTGTATCAAACTATTGGATTGGGTTAATTACGCTTTGTACAATTTCTGCAATTGGCGCAATTGGATTAAATATTTTAACTGGTTTTACTGGTCAGATTTCTATTGGTGTTGGAGCTTTCTTAGGAGTTGGAGGGTATACAACAGCTATTTTAACGACAACATACGGAATAAGTTTTTGGGTATCGCTTCCGATTGCTGGGATCGTTACAGCCTTAGTAGGTGGTTTATTCGGTATTCCAGCTTTACGTCTAAAAGGCTTGTATTTAGCAATTGCCACATTGGCGGCACAAGTAATAATTTTATTTATTATTAGTCGTTGGGATAATGTAACTGGTGGTACTGCTGGGATGGTATTAAGTCGTCCAAAGATTGGTAACTTTTTGTTATCAACAAACACATCTTACTATTATTTAAGTATCGTAATTTTATTAGTAACAGTGCTCTATGCAGTGAATTTATTAAGAACACGAGTAGGGCGTGCTTTTTTAGCAGTACGAGATCGCGATATTGCAGCACAAATAATGGGGATTAATTTGTTTTATTATAAAGTGTTAGCGTTTATTATTAGCTCCTTCTTTGTTGGAATTGCTGGGGCACTGCTGGCACATTATACGATGATTGTGAGTCCGGAATTATACAATATTCAAGTGTCTATTCAATATTTAGCGATGGTTCTAATCGGGGGATTAGGTAGTGTTTTAGGTTCAATTTTAGGAGCAGTATTTATTACGTTATTACCTGTTGGATTAAGTACGATTATTGATTTTTTAACTATTTTCATGCCAGAGATGTATCAGCTTTTATCAGCGTTTAAAGAATTTGTCTTTGGTATTGTCATAATTTTATTTTTAATTTTCGAACCAGGTGGCTTAGCTCATATATGGATGAACATGAAGAAATATTTTAAGCTATGGCCGTTTTCGTATTAAAGAACCTGGAGAGAAATTAAATAAGAAAAAGTTTTTAAAACAAGGGGGAGTTTGTAGTGAGGAAAAAAGGGGAAATTTTGTGGGGATTCATAGGTTTAATGATGTTACTTTTATTAGCAGCGTGCGCGGAAGATGGGGCAACAACTGCGCCGGCTAGTAACTCACCAGGTAATTCATCAACTGTACCAACAACCGCAGATCCTAATAATCGTACAGTTGTAGTTGGTGGTCTATACGATATTACGGGAGGCACAGGTGATGTTGGAACACCATATGCTGAAGGGGAACAAGCATACTTTGAATATTTAGAGGCTAAAGGTGGAATAGAAGGTTTAAACCTTGTGTTAACAGGTAAAGATTATGCTTACTCAATTCCGGAAGCACAAAAAATATATCAGGAATTACGAGATAAGGAAAAAGCTGCTGCAATCTTAGGTTGGGGTACTGGTGATACCGAAGCCCTTCGCCAACAAGTAGCGACAGATCAATTACCATTTTTCTCAGCTTCATATTCTGAAAGTTTAAAGAATACAAAAGAAAGTCCATATAATTTCTTGATAGCAGCTTCATATTCTGACCAAGGGCGTGCAGTTTTAAAATGGATTAAAGACAATCATGATGGAGATAACCCAACAGTGGCATTACTCTATAATGATACGGCATTTGGTCGTTCACCAGTTGAAGATATAAAAGCATATGGAAAGGAAATTGGAGTTGAAGTGGTAGACGAGCAAGTAATAGATGTACAGGCAACAGAAGCTCAATCTCAATTATTAAATATGGAAAAGAAGAATCCAGATTATGCAATAATTCAACAAACTTGGGCAGCAACATCAACAATTTTACGCGATGCAAAAACATTAGGAATAGATACTCAATTTATCGGATTAAACTGGGCTTCAGGTGAAGGAGTTATTGATATCGTAGGAGCTGATATTGCAGAAGGTTATATTGGTATTTTATCGCACGCATTCCCATATGAAGAGCAACCAGGTATGGCTGAAATTAAAGAATATTTAGATTCAAAAGGTATGACAATTGATGATATTGATCAAAAATTTGTTCAAGGTTGGAGTGCTGCAAAAATCATGGCAGCTGGTATTCAAGCTGCTGCGGAAAAATACCCTGAAGGTGATTTTACTGGGCCTCAAATTCGTGAAGGTATCGAGTCTCTACAAAACTTCGATTTAGGTGGCTTAGGTGCAAATGTATCATTTAGTGCTGACAATCATGCAGGTACTGAGATGACGCGCTTAGGTATAGTAAAAGGCGGTAAATGGGAGCAACTAACTGATTATTTCAGTTATAAAGATTAAAAGTTATTAAAATCTTTCAGCAGACATTTATTAAATCCGTGTTACTTCTTCATAAGTGATGGGGAGTGATAGTCTAACTTAAATTTGATGTTTTTTATAAGAGAAGACTATTCCATATTGTTTTGGGGTAGTCTTCAAATTTATAAAGTATATAAATTTCGCGAATGAAACGAATTGAAAGTTTGTGAATCTCTTAAAAATTATATAGAAGGGAGTTTGTAACATGCTCCGTGTTAATAATTTAGAAGTGGTATACCAAAAAATAATTCTTGCATTAAGAGGAATATCGTTAGATGTACCCGAAAGAAAAATTGTAGCATTACTAGGAAGCAATGGTGCTGGAAAATCTACTACGTTAAAAGCTATTTCAGGTTTGCTAGTGGGTGATGGTGGTCAAATTACAAGTGGTAGTATTGAGTTTCAAGGGCAAGTAATTAATGGGATTACACCAGATGCACTTGTTCGAAAAGGAATATTTCTAAGCATGGAAGGACGTCGTATATTTAAAGGCTTAACTGTTGAAGAAAATTTAACCGCTGGTGCATATACAAGAAAAGACCGTTCAAATATTAAAAAAGATATTGAGAAAATATATGAATATTTCCCAAAACTAAAAATGCTTCAAAATAGAAAGGCAGGATTTTTATCAGGTGGTGAGCAACAAATGCTTGCTATCGGTAGAGGCTTAATGGCAAAGCCGAAGTTGCTATTATTAGATGAGCCTTCATTAGGAATTGCACCGTTGCTTGTTAAAGAAATATTTCAAAATATAAAAAGAATTAATCAAGAAGAAGGTATGTCAATTCTTGTGGTGGAACAAAATGCAAATGTCGCCCTTTCCATTGCGGATTATGGATACATTATGGAAAATGGACGTGTCGTTATGCACGGAGAGTCGGCAGAAATATTAGCAAATAAAGATATTAGTGAACATTATTTAGGAATAGGTAAGGAACAAGGAGAGAATAATAAGACTTTTCGCCGACGACAACGAGTCATTTGGTGAATTAACTTTATAATTGTTTAAAATGAAATATTTTTGAGAAGCTGAGGAATATAAAAGTTGATGAGTTATGGAAATTTAGTTTGAGAAATTCAACTACTTTGTTCAAAATGTTTTCTAACCATGTGGGGAAAGCCTGCTGAAAACTAGCTAATAGTTGTCATTTCGTAGGAATCTCCCCCTTTCAATGGAAAATTGAATATTTTTTTGAAAAGGGGTTGCAGGTTATTAAATTTAATGTTATTATAACAATTGTCCGATTGAGACAATAAGTTTGGCCCGTTGGTCAAGTGGTTAAGACACCGCCCTTTCACGGCGGTAACACGAGTTCGAATCTCGTACGGGTCACCAATTTTACTTTAACAAAATAATTTAGAGAACACTTGTCTTATAATGGAGGATTAGCTCAGCTGGGAGAGCACCTGCCTTACAAGCAGGGGGTCGGCGGTTCGAGCCCGTCATCCTCCACCATAAGTGTTAATCTGGAGGGGTAGCGAAGTGGCTAAACGCGGCGGACTGTAAATCCGCTCCTTAGGGTTCGGCGGTTCGAATCCGTCCCCCTCCACCATTTATTGGGGTATAGCCAAGCGGTAAGGCAACGGATTTTGATTCCGTCATGCCCAGGTTCGAATCCTGGTACCCCAGCCACTATATTTTGATTAACATAAAAGTCAATTTTACATAACTAATGCATGTCAATCCTCTTCTCAATTGAGTTGAGGATTTTTTATTTATGTGTGAATAGTTGGGGGACACAACTCCCCTAAAATTGCCGATATTTTTATAATCATAATAGAACTAGGAAAACAGATTATTTATGAGTATCAGCAATTATATAGTCATTCGAAGGAAAATAGTAATGAACTAACTTTGAATAAAAAGTCAAACGCAATTGGTAGATTTTTTCTAATCTTTCTTATAATTATCATATTAGTTATTACTTTTGTAGTAGGGCTTTTCTTAGCTAATCAAAATAACTCGCCAAACAACAAGGATAATACTAATATTATCGAATATGAACATAAGGATAATTGATTAATACTACTTCTATTTAAAATCAGATTATCGATAAAGACATACTAACATTAGTAGTACAAACTAGGACCAATGTTTATGCTACTAATGTTAGTATGTTTTTTTCTCGAGTATATCCCTGTATATCAAAAAAGTGAATAATTATACATAACTTTGTTGAGTTGAGCCACCCATGTATTACCATGTAAAATATAGGAACAGCAAGGGGGAATTTACATGGAAAATGAAAAAATATCGATTATTGGAGTTCCATCAGATTATGGTCAACATCGTCGTGGGGTAGATATGGGGCCAAGTGCTATTCGCTATGCAGGGGTAACGGAAAGACTTGAAAATCTTGGCTATAAAGTTCAAGATGAAGGGGACATTCTTGTTAAAAGAAAGAAAAATGTTCAACAGGATCCGAGTTTATTAAATTTACATGAGGTTTTAGAGGTAAGTCTTCAACTATCAAATAAAGTACAGGAAGTTATTAAAAATGAAAGATTTCCATTGATTCTTGGTGGAGATCATAGTATTTCAATTGGTACTTTCGCTGGATTAGCTACACGCTATAAGAATTTAGGGGTTATTTGGTTTGATGCCCATGCAGACATGAATACACCGGAGACTTCACCTTCTGGAAATATCCATGGAATGCCGTTAGCTATTAGTATTGGATTAGGAAATGCTCATTTAGTTAATATAAATGGTATAACACCAAAAATAAAACCAGAAAATATTATAATTATTGGTGCGCGTTCTATAGATCCGGGAGAGCGTGAATTAATAAAGAAACGTGGTATCAAGGTTTATACAATGCATGAAATTGACCGTTTAGGGATGACAAAAGTAATTGAGCAATCCATTGCTTATTTAAAAGAACGTCAAGTAGATGGCGTTCATTTATCATTAGACTTAGATGGAATTGACCCTCTATATACACCGGGAGTAGGGACTCCAGTGCCTGGGGGTATTACCTACCGTGAAAGTCACTTAGCTATGGAAATGTTCGAAGAGGCTGGTTTTATAACTTCAGCGGAGTTTGTTGAAGTAAATCCAATTTTAGATGAACGTAATAAGACCGCTGATGTAGCAGTTGCCTTAATGGGTTCCTTATTAGGTGAAAAATTAGTATAAAATAGTAGTATTGACTTATTACAAAAATGGTTATAAATACTAATTTAGGCTTTTTTAGGGATAGAAAATTTTTGATATAATATCGATTTAAATGAAACTTTTTATAAAAATAAACGTAAATAATAATAGCCGAAAAGGTGGAGAGGAAACACAAATGGATGCGTTAGTGAACAAAAGAATAAGGCAAGTGCTAAAAGGTGATCAAAACGCATTTTCAGATGTTGTGAGCCTCTACCAGCACAAGCTATATCAAATATGTTACCGTATGCTTGGTAATAAGCAGGAGGCAGAAGATATTGCGCAAGAAGCATTTGTTCGGGCGTATATAAATCTTCATTCCTTTGACCAAAAAAGAAAATTTTCAACATGGTTATATCGTATCGCAACGAATCTTTGTATCGATCGAATTCGTAAAAAAAAGCCGGAGTACTATTTAGATGCAGAGGTTGCTGGTACAGATGGACTAGATATGTATTCTCATATTCCTTCTGAAGAACAATTGCCAGAAGATGCTGTGGAACAAATGGAGCTACAGGATCGAATTCAATACGAAATAAGTAGGTTGCCAGATAAGTATCGATCGGTTATCGTGTTAAAATATATTGAAGAATTATCCCTTCAAGAAATAAGTGAAATTCTTGATATGCCTTTAGGAACAGTAAAAACAAGAATTCATAGAGGCCGTGAAGCTCTAAGAAAGCAATTAAACAATTTGTAGGAGGAGTTATGCATGAGTACGTGTCCACAACACATTGTAGACTATATGCACGAATACTTTGATGGCGATATTAGTCGTGAACATGAACAAGAACTAAAAAAACATCTGCAAATGTGCTCTGACTGCCAACAGCATATGCATCAGTTAAGTGACACGATTGCTTTTGTTAAGAGTGCAGCGCATATAACAGCACCCCCACATTTTGAAGAACAAGTTATGAAACGTCTGCCAAAAGGGAAAAATCGCGTAGGCGTACAAAAATGGTTTAGAAGACATCCGATTATCGTAGCGGCTGCAGTATTCTTTTTATTTATGAGCGCAACATTGCTAAGCAGTTATCCGAATGACGAATTTTCGGTTACAAAACAGCCGAATTTAATAGTCGATGGGCAAACAGTCATTGTACCAGAGGGAGAAGTAGTCAAAGGTGACATCGTTGTGAAAAATGGTGATATAGTTATTGAAGGCCAAGTAGAAGGAAATGTAACTGTTATTAATGGTGAATATATGGCTTCTACGGCTGTCGTAACAGGGCAAATTAAGGAAATTGACGAAACATTTGAGTGGCTTTGGTATGAAATGAAAGATTTAGCAAATGATTTTGTTAATCTATTTGAATAAAGTGCACAAAATTAAAAAAAATAAAGTAAAATAGTCTGCTCATAATGAGTAGACTATTTTCTTGATAAAAGATTTACTTGTTCATTATGTGATATACTGTCATTAACTAAAAGAGTTAAGTTTGGAAAAATATCCTTATAAAATAAGGGGTAAAATAATTCATACAAAATTTATTAATACGTAATAACACTAAGTTTTAATCGATATAAATGAATTAGCAAGAAAAAAGTGGGGGATGCCACGTGCAAATTATTGAAAACTTTACAGACTTAACGCCTGTAAATGTTGTTTTTAGTTTTTTAGACGTACTCCTTGTTTGGTACGTAATCTATAAATTATTAACCCTCATTAAAGGAACGAAAGCTGTTCAGTTATTGAAAGGGCTATTTGTCATTATTGTTGCGAGGTTCGCGACCGTTGTATTTGGTCTAGATACCCTTGGTTGGATGCTCCAAGAAGTAATCGACTGGGGATTTTTAGCTATCATTATTATTTTCACTCCTGAAATTCGTCGTGCGTTAGAACAACTAGGTCGAGGAAAGATATTCCAACGCTCCACAAGCCAATTAGAGGATGAGAGATTGCGATTGGTAGAAGCGATGAAAAAAGCAGTTAGCTATATGGCGAAACGAAGAATTGGAGCACTGATCTCCATTGAGCGTGAAACAGGTTTAAACGAATATATTGAAACCGGTATCAAACTGAATGCAGAAATTACATCAGAATTATTAATTAATATTTTCATTCCAAATACACCACTTCATGACGGAGCTGTAATCGTACAAAAGGATAGAATAACAGCTGCTGCATGTTATTTACCATTGTCTGAAAGTACGTTTATTTCGAAAGAGCTTGGTACAAGGCATCGTGCAGCTTTAGGCCTAAGTGAAGTAACAGATGCCATTACAATTGTTGTGTCAGAGGAAACTGGAGGCGTAAGCTTAACAAAGAACGGTAATCTATATCGAAATCTTTCAATAGAGGAATTTGAAACCCATTTGAAAACAATGTGGTTTGGCCCTGAACAAGATTCGGATTTAGCCTCTAAGTGGACTTGGAGGGGGAAAAAGAATGGATAAACTATTTGATAGTTACTGGGTATTACGAGTTACTGCATTAGTCCTAGCTCTCTTACTATTCTTTTATGTAAAGGCACTGACGGATGATACACAAAGCTCTAATATAAATTCACAATACGATATTATTACGGATGTACCTTTAGAAGCATACTATGATTCGGAAAACCTAATTGTTACTGGCTTGCCTAAAACTGTGGACGTCACGGTGAGTGGCCCAATGCAATTAGTACTTTCGGCGAAATTAAAGAAAGATTTTAAAGTATTTGTCGACTTAAATTCATTGTTAATAGGTGAACATAGAGTTACAATTCAATATGAAAATTTTTCAGAGAAGCTAGAAGTTTCCATTGATCCTAAATGGGTGGACATTGTAATCGAAGAAAAGGTTACAAAGGAATTACGAGTTGATCCGGAAATGAACAATAGCCAAATTGCAGAGGGCTTTGAATTAAAAGGTATGACGGCTGAGCCTAGTACTGTTTTCGTAACAGGTGCAAAAAGTGCGATAGAAAATATTAGCTATGTGAAAGCAACTGTTACTGGTGAGGATGGGATCAACTCCTCCTTTAAACAAGAGGTTAATGTAAAGGTGTTAGATAATAATTTAAATAAGCTTGATGTCATAATAGAACCAGAGACCGTAGTAGTTAACGTTGAAATTAAGAAATATAGTCGAGAAGTCCCGATAACGATTAAGCAGACTGGAAGGCCTGGAGAAGGTATTACAATAAACAGTATAAGGTCAGATACCGAATCGATTATCGTATATGGTCCTAAATCAATTATTGACTCTTTAACAGAACTAGTCGTAGAATTTGACATATCAGAAATTCAAGAGTCTGGTGTTTACAAAGTGAACTTAAAAATTCCAAATGGAGCAACGAAATTATCATCAAAGACGATTGAAATAGAAGCTGATATCACGAAAGAGGATAAAACGGAAGCTACTCCAGAGGGAAATGCCGAAGTAATTAATGACGTGGAAACAGAAACCGAAGAAATAAACTCAGATCAACAAAACACTGAAGAAAATACTACAGAATAATTTATGATGACGATTCAAATTATTTTGAATCACTCATTCGTTCCAGAGATGAAATTGTAAATAATCGCAATGATGAAGCATGGAATGTCTAGCATTGAAGGAGAGAAAAGTAATGGGAAAATATTTCGGAACTGATGGCGTCCGTGGTGTCGCAAATTCAGAATTGACGCCAGAACTTGCATTTAAGCTTGGACGAGTTGGTGGATATGTGCTGACGAAACATACAAAGGAACGTCCGAAAGTAATTATTGGACGAGATACTCGTATTTCTGGTCATATGTTAGAAGGAGCATTGGTAGCTGGACTACTATCAATAGGTGTTGAAGTAATGAGATTAGGAGTTATTAGTACACCTGGTGTTGCTTATTTAACTCGTGTAATGAACGCTGATGCTGGTGTTATGATCTCCGCTTCGCACAATCCGGTTGCAGATAATGGGATTAAATTTTTCGGTCCAGACGGCTTTAAATTAACAGATGCACAAGAAGCAGAAATCGAAAATTATCTTGAATTAGAATCAGATACATTACCACGTCCGATTGGGGGAGATGTAGGGTCTGTTAGCGATTACTTCGAAGGTGGTCAAAAATATCTGTCATATTTAAAACAAACTGTAGAAGAGGATTTCCTTGGAATTCACGTTGCTCTTGATTGTGCCCATGGTGCTACATCTCAACTTGCAACTCATTTATTTGCAGATTTAGAAGCAGATATTTCATCGATGGGTTCTTCACCAGATGGTTTAAACATTAATGAAGGAGTAGGTTCTACTCATCCAGAGAAACTAGCAGCCTTTGTATTAGAGCGTGGTGCTGATGTAGGACTAGCATTTGATGGTGATGGTGACCGTCTAATTGCTGTTGATGAAAAAGGACAAATCGTTGATGGCGACCAAATTATGTTTATTATCGGAAAATATTTAAACAGTAAAGGTCGTTTAAAGAAAAATACAGTTGTATCTACTGTAATGAGTAACCTAGGCTTTTATAAAGCCTTAGAGGAAAATGGAATGACAAGTGTTCAAACAGCGGTTGGCGATCGTTACGTAGTGGAAGAAATGCGTACAAACGATTATAACCTTGGTGGCGAACAATCTGGTCATATCGTGTTCCTTGATTACAATACAACTGGTGATGGGTTATTAACAGCTATCCAATTAGTCAACATTATGAAAGCAACAGATAAACGTTTATCAGAACTTGCATCTGAAATGAAAATATTCCCACAACGTTTAGTAAACGTTCGAGTAGTTGATAAACATGCTGTTGCGCAAAATGAAAAAGTTGCTGCGGCTATTACTGAAGTAGAAGCTGCCATGGCTGGTAACGGACGTGTATTAGTACGACCTTCAGGAACAGAGCCACTTGTACGTGTTATGGTTGAGGCTGCAACAGAAGAAGAATGCGAAAGCTATGTAAACAGAATTGCTAATGTAGTTCGTGAAGAATTAGGGTTAAGAGAATAATATATAAAATACATCCAGTAGATGAACTAAAATTATAGTTCTGCTCTACTGGATTTTTTCATTTAGTAAATTGTCTGAAAGCGAAGCGACAAGTATAAAGGACTCCAAACAATTAAGAAAAGACGTAATTGATTTTATCGTTTATTTGTCATGCAAAAAGGAAATAGTAACTATGTAGAATTGTTAAAAGGAGTGTTTTATATGGCAAAGGTAGCAACGTTAATTACAGATTTATTTGAGGATATTGAATTTACAAGTCCGAAAGAGGCATTGGAGCAGGCAGGGCATACTGTAGTAACAATCGATAAAGAAGGAAACAAAACAATAAGAGGAAAACAGGGCGAGGTAAGGGTTGAAATAGACCACGGAATAGATGAAGTAAATCCAGATGATTTTGATGCACTGTTTATCCCAGGTGGTTTTTCACCTGATTTACTTCGTGATGACGATCGAGTAGTCGCGTTTGCAAAGAAGTTTATGAATGATATGAAGCCTGTATTTGCAATTTGCCACGGGCCTCAAATTCTCATTACAGCTAGAGCTTTAGAAGGGCGAGATATTACAGGATACAAATCAATTAGAGTTGATTTAGAAAATGCAGGTGCAAAATTCCATGATGAAGAAGTATTCGTTTGCTCCGAGCAGCTCGTATCCAGTCGTACACCAAAAGATTTACCAGCTTTTAACCGAGAAATTGTAAATTTATTAAAGGAAAAAGACTTATAATTTTCCAAAAAACTCTCCACTAGGGTCATGCTCTAGTGGAATTTTTTTGAACAAAATTATGCCCAATTTAGTACTAAATGTACAAAAGATTGACGGGGTGTTGCATATTCTGTATGATGAAGGTGCTTTAAAAATAAATGCATTTTTAAAGCGAGCGCTAGAAAGGGGAGAAAATAAGCGCTTTATAAATGAAAAGGAAAACAATTATAGCGCCTGAGCTAAGGAAATCGGACGGACACTATCCTTAGTTGACGAGGTGGAGGATTATCGAATTTTCGGCGGATACCTCCCAATCGCATGCCCGGTTGTTAATTTCGTTTTTAAAACAAAAAAGTGATTTTTTGGACAGAAAAACGAAAAGGCAAATACAATTTAAAGCAATATCAAACTCAACTGCTTTGATTGCGCAAGTGAATTAGACGGAATTCATGCGCAGACAAAAAGCAATTGGTTTTTACATTGTCTTATAAGACATTTTCTGATGTTGCTTATGACGGAGGATAAATAATATGTGTGGAATCGTTGGTTATAACGGTGAATTAGATTCAAAGGAAATTTTATTAAAAGGTTTAGAGAAACTAGAATACCGCGGATATGATTCAGCTGGTATCGCTGTTCGTAATGAAGAAGGGATTACGATTTTTAAAGAGAAAGGTCGTATAGCGGATTTACGTACAGCAGTGGATGATGAAGTATTAGCTAATATTGGGATTGGTCATACACGTTGGGCTACTCACGGTGTACCAAATAAATTAAATGCGCACCCTCATCAAAGTGCAACTGGTCGTTTTACACTTGTACACAATGGTGTAATCGAAAACTATCATTTATTACAAAAAGCATACCTTAAAGGTATTCAAATGCAATCAGATACAGATACGGAAGTAATCGTTCAACTTGTTGATTTATTCGCAAAAGAAGGATTATCAACAGTAGAGGCATTCCGTAAAACATTATCTTTATTACATGGTTCATATGCAATTGCGCTACTAGACCAAGAGGATGAAGATACAATTTATGTAGCTAAAAATAAATCACCATTATTAGTAGGTGTTGGTGATGGATTTAACGTTGTTGCTTCTGATGCAATGGCAATGTTACAAGTAACAGATCAATATATTGAACTACGCGACAAAGAAGTTGTATTAGTTCATAAAGATAAAGTAGAAATCTCTACATTAGATGGTCGAGCGGTTGAGCGTAAGCCATATAAAGCAGAACTTGATGCAAGCGATATTGAAAAAGGAACATACCCTCACTACATGCTGAAGGAAATGGATGAACAACCTGGTGTCGTTCGTAAAATTATTCAATCTTATAGCAATGCTGATGGGGAATTAGCAATTGACGATAATATTTTAGAAGCTTTAAAACAAGCGGATCGTTTATATATTATTGCAGCAGGAACTAGCTATCATGCTGGTTTAGTAGGTAAGCAATACTTTGAAAAAATTGCTGGTATTCCAGTAGAAGTTCATATTTCAAGTGAATTCGGCTATAATATGCCATTATTATCAGAAAAACCTTTATTTATTTTCATTACACAATCAGGTGAAACTGCCGATAGTCGTCAAGTGCTTGTAAAAGTAAAAGATCTTGGCTACCCAACGTTAACAATTACAAACGTACCTGGCTCGACATTATCTCGTGAAGCAGACTATACGTTATTATTACATGCTGGCCCTGAAATCGCTGTTGCTTCTACTAAAGCATATGTTGCACAAGTTGCTGTTTTAGCAATTACAGCTTATGTAGCAGGTAAAGCATTAGGTAAAGATATTGATTTCGATTTAAAACATGAGCTTGGCCTTGTTGCAAACGGCATTCAAACAATTGTTGACTCAAAAGATGAGTTAGAGCAAATTGCAGAGGACTATTTAAAAATTGCTCGCAACGCTTTCTTCATTGGGCGTAATCTTGACTTCTGCGTAAGTTTAGAAGGTGCTTTAAAGCTGAAAGAAATTTCTTATATTCAAGCAGAAGGATTTGCTGGTGGTGAGTTAAAGCACGGTACTATTGCGTTAATCGAAGACGGAACACCTGTATTTGCCCTTGTAACACAGGAGTCTGTAGCATTAAACATTCGTGGTAACGTAAAAGAAGTGGTAGCGCGCGGAGCAAACGCATGCATCATTTCAATGGAAGGACTGAACGAAGAATCTGACCGCCTAGTAATTCCAACAGTCCATACTTTCCTAACACCGCTAGTAGCAGTAGTACCGTTACAATTAATCAGCTACTACGCTGCACTACACCGCCGTTGCGATGTTGATAAACCACGTAATTTAGCTAAGTCGGTAACGGTTGAGTAAAATAGGTATAGTGTAAATCTGTGTGTGTTTCTTTGAAATAAAGTTGCGGTGTTTATGAAAAAGATACGATGTTTAAAATAAAGTCGCGATGAAATGCTCCTTTAGATTGTAGTTGTCTAAAGGAGTGTTTTTTATGTCTAAATGAGCAAGAACATCTAAAATTGAAAAGTGGATTAAAGAAGGTCGAGGCTCAGGTATTGGAGTAGACTATAAGCCTTGGTTAAAAGATTCAAGTTTGATTTTGAAATAAAGTTGAATTGTTTATAAAAAGTTATACCGCTCACACTTGACGTATCGACAATTCTCGATATAATGAATTGTATAATATTAATTATGTTGAGGATTAATCCTATATGGCTTCGAAGAAAGAGTGCGCACTTGACAATTCGATAATTCTCGATACAATGATTTGTATGAAACAAGTTGATATTTTTAAAGCATTATCTAATGAAGCAAGGCTGCAAATTTTAGAATGGCTTAAGGAACCCGATCTCCATTTCACTCCCCACGAAGGGATTGATATGAACAAAACCGGGGTATGCGTTAGTCAAATTACAGAAAAATTGGAAATGACGCAATCGACGGCATCTCATTATCTCTCGATGCTCTTACAGGTTGGACTTATAAAGGCTAACCGTATAGGTAAGTATACTTATTACAAAAGAAATGAAGATGCCATCAATGGGATCGCCGAGTTCTTGAAGCAAAAGAGATAACTGAGTGAAACTGAATTCCTTACGAATTCTTTGGGAGGATTCAGTTTCATTTCGGCTAGAATACATAGTTAGTATTCATGCAATATATTTTTTTGAATAAACATATCGATAATTAACGATATATCGATATGAAAACGAAATTATAAGGAGTGACATCATTTGTCTAATACTTTGAAGATTTATATCTTGGCAATCGTTAGTTTTTTAGTAGGAACTTCCGAATATATTATTTCGGGAATTTTAGATACGATTGCAGATTCACTTGAAATAACTTTGGCTGCAGCAGGTCAATTAATTACAATATTCTCACTTGTATATGCAATATTTACACCTATTCTTATGGGAATAACATCTAGTATTGACAGACGTAAATTAATGATTTTTTCATTAGGTTTGTTCGTAATAGGTAATATCTTGGCATTCATCCTACCAGGTTACGGATTATTTGTAGTAGCTCGAATAGTTATGGCACTCGGGGCAGGGATGGTTGTTGTTACAGCATTAACTATCGCTGCAAAGATAGCACCAGAAGGTAAACAAGGTAGCGCTATTGCTACAGTAGTTATGGGGTTTACGGCTTCATTAATCATAGGAGTACCTCTTGGAAGAATTATTTCTAGTTTATTAGGTTGGAAAGTTATTTTTGGTGGAATAGCACTGCTGGGAATTCTTGCAATGATAATAATTAGAGCATCTATTCCCCTTATTAAGGGTGATAAGCCTGTACGACTAGTTAAACAGTTGGCTCTTCTTAAGAAAAGAAGGGTTACAATTGGATTAGCAATTACTTTTTTCTGGCTTGGAGGGTATTCAATTGCTTACACTTACCTTTCACCTTACTTGTTAAATGTATCAGGAATAGAGGAAAAACTTTTAAGTGGTGTATTGCTAATCTTTGGTATAGCAAGTTTATTCGGTTCTAAATTTGGTGGATTTAGTACAGATCGTTGGGGAGTTCAAAAAACATTGTTAGGTGGAATGTCGTTACACGTCATTATGTTAATATTATTATCTCTTGTAACAAATTCTTATATTAGTGTTTTAATAATATTAGTACTATGGTCATTTGCTGCATGGTCATCGGGACCAACACAACAATATAACTTGGCTACAATCGAGCCAGAGTCATCAGGTATATTATTAGGCTTAAATCAGTCAGTAATGCAATTGGCAATGGCGGCTGGTGCAGGAATTGGAGGTATTTTTGTTGAGAAAGTATCACTTTCTTCAGTTACCTGGATAGGCGCATTAGGAGTTACAATAGCTATTGTAGTAACTTTGGCACTTTCCCGAGCACAGTTAAGCAAGATGCCAGAAGAGTAAAAAAAAATCATAACCCCTTAGTTATTAGGAAACCAGGTTTAAAATAATAAATTAGAATAAAAAATTATTTATGAACTGGAATAATGAAGAGTAATTGATAAGTAAAATGATATGCTTAATCCAAGGTAAAAATAAATTTCCTCTACAACTAATAAGGAAGTTTGCGAAATATGGATTATGGAAATGATCAAACTTTTTTATAAAAAATTTATAATTAGATAAAAAGAGTAACTCCATTTTGATCAATCTTTTTTCAAAATGGAGTTTTGGTATGTCCTGTTAAATAAGTATTGAAGGGTCTTTTTTAATTAATTTTTATTTTAAAGCTACAGTGTGAGTTATAATTGTTATAGCAAAATATAGTGCTTCCCAAGTCAAATTAATCGTTCCCTTGGGTGAATGAGTTGTTCCCTAAAACGAGTGAAAATTGGAGTATTCCATCCAGTTTTCCTCGTTTTTTTCGTTCCTGTAAAGAAGAAAGAGCCAGAAAAAGCATGAGGAAAAGCAAGAACAAATGCAGGAAAAAAACTCTGATAAAGCCCGAAAAATAAACGATTTCAATAAAGAAAGCAAGAGGAAAAAAGCGAAAAAAGGCAGGAGAAAAAGCAGGAGAAGAACAGGAAAAGGGCAGGAGAAATGCAGGATTTCAGGGAAGGACTATTTTTCCTGAAAAATCAGGATTCTGACAAAAAATAGGAGAAAAAAGGAGTGAGTTAGGGAAGAACCTATTCGCCTACAGAATTTGGAAAATAGAAGAAAGGCAGGAATGGCAAGGGTTTGGGGAAATGGGGGAGGGAAGGACTATTTTTGACAACTACAATAATTAATACTGTCACAATTTATAACTATATTTGTCATAGATTTATTGTCTTCACCCAATAAACTTGCTCCTGACCAAAAAAACTCGGTTCAGGACAAAAAAAGTCGGGAGAGTAGAAACAAGGATTAAGGAAGAAATAGGAATTATAAGAACGGGAATAAAATTGAAAAAAGTCAGAAGGAATAAGGGTTTTCGAGCCTTTATTCCTTTTTCTTTTACCCTAAAACCTAATCCCTTAACTCTACTACGCCTCTACTTTGGAACGACTTTTTTAGTCCAAAACGGTTGTAAAATCTGAACAAAAATTAGATGAATATGGGGAAAATGCAGGAACGATTTTTTTAGGCGGAGAATATTGGAAAATGGCTTGAAGTGTTGGGAGAGTAAGAGTTGGTAAGGTTTAAGGGGGAAGGGGAGTTGGAACAAGTTTTTTTGGTGGATACATTTAGGTTCTATAATAAATGTTGGGGTTTTTAAACAATTTCTAAAATAAAAATGCACAACATCACCTATTTTACTATACTTGAATTGTTGAGAAACAAGTTAGTAAAGGGGAGTTGTGCTGTATGAATT
>JAEXYZ010000113.1 GCA_023405135.1 Bacillota bacterium
GGCCTCGCCCGCGGAAAGCGTCCGCCTGGAACGGAAATCAACGGATTCCAAAAAAACGGGTAGATGAACGACAAATCGTTCATCTACCCGCTATGAAATCCCTATGAGGACTTTTTCAGTGCCCTCTTTAATACAGGAGTTATTTTATTTCTTCTTTTAATTGCATCTTTATATAAGATATTAAAAAATAAGTCATAATGGAAAAATAATGTAGGAAGTGAAAAGATGAAATATGGTGAAATTATCTGCGGTCGATTTAGTAAACGCATCAATCGATTTATTGCGGAGGTTTTTATAGATGACGTAATAGAAAGAGTACATATTAAAAATACTGGGCGTTTAAAAGAACTGTTTCGGTCAGATGCAGAAGTCCTTTTAGAACGTAGTAACAATCCGAATAGAAAGACTAGATTTTCCCTTACAGCAGTAGAGAAAAATGGTCGATGGGTAAATATTGATTCACAGGCACCGAATACGGTTGCATTTGAAGCAATTAAGGAAGGGAAAATATCGGAGTTTGGTATGGTACAAACGATAAAAAGAGAAGTGAAGTATGGAGCGTCTCGGTTTGATCTTTATTTCGAACAGGATGAGAAACGAGGGTTCATTGAAGTAAAGGGCGTAACTTTAGAGCAAGATGGAGTTGCTATGTTTCCAGATGCCCCAACAACGCGAGGAACGAAACATGTATTGGAATTAGCAAAAGCTGCTCAAGAAGGATATGTTTGTGCAATCCTGTTTATCGTACAATTAAAAGGTTGTCACGTATTTATCCCAAACAGAAAAATGGATCCTGCCTTTGCAGATGCATTAATACAAGCGGAACAAGCAGGAGTGAATATTTTAGCATATGACACGATTGTAACAGAAGAAAAGTTAGTTTTGGATCATTCTATACCGGTAAATTTGGTGTGAGATAGTGCAATCCTTTTCAAATTCTATGAAAATAAAAATAACTTAACTTGTAATGGTCACTCTATCTTTTAGAATGTAGGATAACTATATTGCTAAATATTTGTATGTAAAAAATTTGAATCTTTTTACAAAAGTACTCGTAAGTTAATAGAGAAAGAAGTGAATAGATTGGGAAAACGAAAAAGGTAATGGTAGTAATTACAACAACAGCACTTATTTTGGGCAGATCTTTATGGAGAGGAATATGCTCTGTATGATATTAAACTGATAAACAAAAAAGAAGTTGACCAAATACGTCTTATCAGTGAACGTATTGGGGCCATCTTTTTTAAAAGTGCTACCTTGCTTCGAAAGGTGCCCGATGAAACTTTATTAAAGATGGGTTTTCCAAAGGAGACCCTTTCTTTTTTAAGGTTAAAAACGATTCCAGCTGAAAGTGTTATTTCACGACTTGACCTTATTCCCTATGGCAATAGCTATAAATGCATTGAAATTAATGCTGACACTCCAACATTTATAAAAGAATTATTTTGTATCAATGGGATGGTTTGTAAAGAATTTGGAGTGGAGAATCCAAATAAAGGCATGGAATATCTTTTACGAAAAGCGATTCGTGACAGTATAAATCAAAGCACAAATAATCAAATCCCTCATATAGTTTTTACAGCTCACGAGGATCACATCGAAGACCGGGAGACTGTACTATATCTTCAAAAAGGCGTGCCATCGAAATTTACTCCCCTTCATAAGCTCCAAATTCAAAAAGGTGTAGGTTTGTTTGATGAGAATGGAGTAAAAATTGATATTCTTTATCGGCAAACATTCCCGATAGAAAATTTAATAACCGATGAAGATAAAGAAGGTAATCGCATAGGCTAGTGGTTATTGGAGCTAGTTGAGGAGGAGAAACTTATAATTATCAACCCCCCTTCTGCCTTTTTATTAAAAAAAAAAGCGGTTCAGGCTATTATTTGGAGTCTGCATGAAGAGAATCATCCTTTTTATACAGAAAGAGAGCATGGATGGATAGAAGAATATTTTCTTCCGACCTATCTTGAACCAGATTATTTTTTACAAAAGGGTCAGTCTTATGTAAAAAGACACGGTAGAAATCTTTAATCAAGATGGCCAGTTATTACATGCCGACGTACAAAGATCGTATTCGGAATTCATCCCAGTTTACCAACAGTTTATTAAGCACCCAACGGTAACCTTTCATAGTGAAAAGGGAAAGCAACATGGTCAGCTTCTTCTAGGGAGCTTTTTAGTTAATGGACAACCAGCTGCACTAGGCTACCGAGTGGGGAGGACAATTACGAATAATCTTTCCTATTACTTGCCTATGGGACTTTTAGAATGAAAAGATATTGTGAATCTTACAAATTTATTCAAACTATTGAAAATTAGCTTCCTGTAGTTATAAAACATCCACCTACTCAAAAGTATCTACAAAGGTAATGACCATTTATAATTTGGGTTATTTTGAGGTAACTTTCATTTCCTGATACAAAGTCAAATTTATACCACAATTGTCTATCAAATAGTATAATGAGGGGCGAAAGTACAGACAGTATTGAAGGGAGTCGTTAAAATGGCACAATCATTAAATGGAAAAGTAGCATTTATCACTGGTGCAGCAAAAGGGATTGGTAAAGCAATTGCAATTCATTTAGCAAAAGAAGGTGTAAATATTGGCTTACTAGCTAGAACAGAATCGTCATTAAAAGAAGTGGCAACAGAGATTGAAGAGTTAGGTGTTAAAGTTGCTTACGCAATAGCGGATGTTGCATCGAAAGAGGAAGTTGAAGCAGCGATAACTTCATTAACGAATGACTTAGGCACTGCTGATATTTTAATTAACAATGCGGGTACTGCAAAATTTGAAACGGTTTTAAATATGGATCCAGAAGAATGGAAAAAAATCATTGATGTAAACTTAATGGGTACATACTATGTGACACATGCTGTATTACCACAATTAATTGAAAAAAATGGTGGTGACATCATTAATATTTCATCGACAAGTGGCTTAGGTGGTGCTGCTACGTCAAGTGCGTACAGTGCATCAAAATTTGGTGTTATTGGATTTACAGAATCATTAGCACAAGAAGTTCGTCGCAATAATATTCGTGTTTCAGCTTTAACACCAAGTACTGTAGGAACAGATTTATCCCTTGAGCTAAATTTAATTAAAGAAAACGATGAATCTAAAATTATGCAGCCTGAAGACATCGCTGAATTCGTTGTGGATCAATTAAAATTAAATCCACGCGTCTATGTTAAAACAGCAAGCTTAATTGCTACAAATCCATTCTAACTTTATAGAGTGATAAAAGAAATATAGTGATAATTAAAAAGCTAATGATCCGTTTAATATGGATTGTTAGCTTTTCATTTCATTAAATTTGAATTTTAGTTTGGGTAAATAAAATGAAAAATAAGTATTGATGAAATTCCTTTTATTGACAAGTTTTTATGTTATACAAAATGAGGTTAAACCAATTAAAATAGATAATCGTATATGTTAAAATAGTTAGTCCCACCTTAAAATCAAAAGGGCAAATTGCAATAAATATAAGGTTGTGAATAGTTATGAAATTAGGGACTAATAATACGTTAGGGTATACCACACGTATTTCCTGTTCCAGCGATCATTGCATTAATTTTAGCTTGGCAATTAGGTAAGTCTTATGATAAATATATCTACTTATCAATGAAAGATGCCCTTACAGATCTTTATAATAGACGTTATGTATTTGAAAAGTTAGGTAATCTAATTAAGTATGCAAATAAAAGAAGTTTAAAAATCGCTATTTTAATTTCAGATGTAAATGATTTTAAAAAGATAAATGATTGTTATGGTCATGACTATGGGGATAAAATTTTAATTGATATTGCTATAGCATTAAAGAATTCCTTTGACAAACGGGATATTATTGCAAGATGGGGTGGAGATGAATTCCTTATTCTTGCTGTTTTTGCTGATGAGGATGCTATAAATAAGAAAATCAATCACTTCCAAAGCAATTTAAAAAGCACATTAGCAAATAAAAATACTGCTGTATCTGTTTCAATAGGTAAAGCAAACTATCCAACAGATCATACAAATTTAGAACAATTGATAGCTATAGCAGATGATAATATGTATGAAATAAAATTGAACCATAAGGAAACTAACTTATAGTAAAACACATATTAAAGGAGTAACGCCACTGCATTTTAGTGTAGTGGCGTTTATATATATTAAACTGTACGTGTAGTATCAATACCCATTAAAATTAACAAATTCTCCAACCGGCTTACGATAACCACGTGGACGTTCTTTATCTACACTTTTTCCAATTGTAATCATCATTACTGGCTGTAAATGGTTAGGAATATTGAATTCTTTTCTTAATTCATCGATATTATGTACATGCATAGGACAAGTATCAAAACCATAATACTTAGCACTTAACATGAAAAGCATAGCGTGAATTCCGGTATTTAAATATAATTCTTGATCCAGTTTGTGGGGATTTTCTTTTAATCCTTCACTATATTTTTTAATATTAGCCATCGTTGTTTCGTATTCTATTTCATCCATCATTTTTAACATTTTCATCGGACTAAAAATTTTTTCAGCTTGAGTCAACTCAATACTGTCTTTATTACCCATTACAATAACGACAGCACTTGATGTATGTATTTTATATTGATGGTAACTTAATTCAAAAACTCGTTCTTTTTTCTTTTTATCGGTAATAACTAAATAATTGGTAAACTGTAAATTAAAAGCGCTGGGAGATAATTTTGTCAGTTCAAAGATTTTTTTAAAGTCATCTTCTGTCATTTGTTCATCTTCAATAAAATTTACTGCGGAGTGACGTAATCTTAATAAATCTTCAAAACTCATACTATGATTCTCCATTTCTATTATTTAATGTTAGTGTAAATATATTTTACTATAATTTACAAAAAATATCCTAATCATTTACTTCAAAAGTTTTATAAGAAAAATATATATAACTCGTTTTTGAATTATTATAGGTATAAGTTTCTATCCTAAACTTTGTAAGCATTTTATTTGAGAAAGTTTTACTATTAATCATAAAAATAATTTTTAAATTCTTAAAAAGGTTGTTTATCATCATTTGTCAAAATATTAAAATAATAGTAGATGGTGCATAGTAATTGGAAGAAGGGAAGAGACATCTATGAAATGGGATACGTCAGAGAAATTAAAATCGTTATTGTGTGAGCTTGTAAGTTGGGAGAGTCAGACGTTAACAAAAGGGGAACAAGAATTTTCTAAAAAACTATATGCAAAATTTCAGTTGCTTCCGTATTTCCAAATGAATCGGGACTACTTGCAAACAGTAGAGGTTGAAGGGGGGAGGCAGGTAGTATCAGCGATGTATAAGCATCCTAATGTCAACAAGACAGTGGTGCTGATTAGTCATTTTGACACAGTTCAAATTGAAGAATATGGTGCATTGATGCCGCTTGCAACATTACCTGAGGAGCTAACTCAAGCGTTTAAGGAGGCCAAGGGAATGTTAAATGAGCAGGCACAGAAGGATTTAGAAACAGGTGATTATTTATTTGGGCGCGGTGTAATGGATATGAAAATGGGCCTTGCTCTCCATATGCAAGTGCTTGAGCGTGCTATCGAGGAACAATGGGGGATGAACTTACTGTTAATAACAGTACCGGATGAAGAGGTGAATTCAGCTGGAATGCGTCAGGCAGCAAAACATATCGCCGAGGTTACAGAAAAATTTGATCTCGACATACTTCTATTTTTAAATAGTGAACCTTCCTTTTCACAAGATCCATACGACTTGCAAGAGTATATTTATACTGGTTCTATCGGAAAAGTAATGCCCGCAGCATTATTTTATGGAAAGGAAACACATGTGGGCGAACCTTTAAAAGGATTAAGCGCACCGTTTATGAGCGCCTTTTTAGCAACTGAAATGGAATGGAACGATGCATTTTGTGAAACGGTTTATGGTGAACACCACTTCCTGTTGCATTAAAGCTACAAGATTTAAAGGAACAATATTCTACACAGACACCTTATCGAGCTGTGGCAATGTATAACGTCTTTATAATGAAACGTAGTGCAGCTGAGATTCTAGATTTATTTGAACAGGTAACAATTCAAGCGATGGAGAAGTGTCAGGCACGTTATGATGAAGTGTGTGAAAAAATGAATATTAACCCACTCGGTAAAATACGTACAATTCGCTATAGTGAGCTACTAAACTTTGCAACGAAAAAGCTTGGTGAATCTACAGTTGAAAAGCTGATTGAAGAAGTCATTGCTCGTCCTAATTTAGATGAACGCGATCAATCATTTTTCATTGCAGATAAATTAATGATTCATTGCCAAGAATTAGCTCCAGCAGTTGTGGTGTTATTCGTTCCGCCATTTTATCCAGCGGTTAATTCAAGTGAGCATCCATTAGCAAAAAAGGCGATTGATTTAGTGTTACAAGCATCGAAGCCTTATGAAATTCCACTGCAGCAAGTGCATTATTTTAATGGTATTAGCGATTTAAGCTACTGCCAACTGAGCGAGGACAATGGTTGGCAAGCCTATGAAGAGAATACGCCTGTTTGGAAACGCACTTACGATATTCCATTTGATCATATTTCGAAATTTAATGCCCCTGTATTGAATGTTGGACCATATGGAAAGGATGCACATCAAATTTCGGAGCGCTTACATATGAAAAGCGCATTCTATGAAATGCCAGACCTAATCTATCAGCTTTTGCGATTTGTCGATAAGGAAACTGCAAATAAATAGGGGAAAAGATGATTATTCGTATATTAAGTGAATCAGATGCACAAGATTATCAAAAGCTCATATTAACAGCTCTACAAATTAACCCAGAATGGTTTTGGTTCTACATTTGAGAGGGAAGCAAATTCACGATTGAAATGTTCCAAGAGCGCATTCGTCCTGATGAAAAAAATATGAACTTGGTGCATATAATTCAGAGGGTTTATTAGTTGGTATTGTTACATTTATGCGTGAAACTAATTTAAAAACAAAGCATAAAGGAAATATTTATGGCATGTACGTTTCGCCCGAAATGCGCGGTAATGGTGTAGGGAGAGCGTTAATGCTTGAAGTCATTCACAGGGAAAAATTAACGAAGGGTTAGAACAACTAATTTTAGCAGTTGTCTCTACCAATAAAACTGCTAAAAAGCTTTATAAGTCTTTAGGTTTTGAAACATACGGAGTTGAACCAAAGGCATTAAAAGATAAGGGACAGTATCTTGATGAAGATTTGATGGTGCTGTTTTTACACAATTAACATTATAAAAAGACTGTCCAGAAGAAAATTTCTAGACAGTCTTATTACTATATGTGGAAATTCTTCATATTTCAGCCTCAATTCCAATTGAAATCTACCTGTTATAACATGCCAATTTCATTCCAACCATTTCGTTCACAGTAGAACTTTTCTCTTTTTTCAATAATTTGTTCAAAATATTTAAAAAAGTTAACATAAAACGTTCAATTCAATTTCATTTAAATTTCACACTATTTTTATACTATATATTTTGAAAGGAGAGAATGAATGATGAAAAAAATATTATTTGTAGTACCCTTCAGTCTAGCTCTTTTTGCTTGCGCAAATAATGAAGCTAATAATGTTGAAGAGCAAGAAACAGATAAAACAGAAGTAGTTGATGAAACTGAGAAAACCGAATCTACTTATGTCGCTACGACAACTGAATGGGAAATCGATGAACGCCTACAAGAGCCAACAGAAGATACAGTTTGTGAAATGTGTAATATGAAGGTTTATACACGGGATCATGAGATGGGCGTATTTTCAGCTCAAGCAGTTAAAGAAGATGGTTCAGTGGCTTTTTATGATGACATAGGTTGTTTATTAAATGCGGAAGTTAAATTTAACGAAACGAATGAAAAGTTTGTTCGTGACTATGCAACTTTAAATTGGTTTCCAGTAGAAGAAGCAACAATTGTAAAAACTGAATTAAAATCACCGATGAATTGGGGCTATATTTTCTTCAAGTTTGAAGAGGATGCGAACCTATATATTTCACAAAATAAAAATGCTTATATTGAAAAATTAGAAACAATTCAAGCTGCAGCTAAAGAGCGTATGATGAAAAAAATGCAAGAATCAGGAGAGGCAGATATTACAAATCATGAGGGGCACATGCAAGGTACTGAAGAATCAGATGGACATATGCATGACATGGAAAAAGATTCAGAAGGACAAGGCAATGGATAAAAATATGAAAAAGGGCTGGTTTCTAGCTCTTTTTTGTTGTTACTTCCTTCATCTTTCTTCAGTTTCCTATGCTTCTAACGATTATCAACAACAAATAACAGATGCTAAGGAGCATAATACGATAACGATTAACAATAAAACAATTCAAGATCCAATTTATATTACAAAACCTATTCATCTTATTTTAACAAATACAACTTTAGAGCAACCGATTCATGTAGAAGCTAACAATGTAATAATTGAGGGAGGACTATTTACAGGTAAAGAAGGGATAGTCGCAAGTAATATTAGGGATATATCAATTAAAGACAGTCAATTTCAAACGACAAATGAACCAATATTAATTAAGGAATCTCAAAACATTAAAATACAAAATATTTCTGTAGATTTAGGTGAAAATCATTATTCCAATTTAGCCCATGGTATTACAATTTTTGATTCAAAGGATATTTCGTTGTTAACTAACGAAATTCGAAGAACGCAAGATGCAATTTATATTGAAAATAGTGAGAATATAAAAATCATTGGAAATGAATTAGAAAAGGGACGATACGGAACCCATCTTATGTATGTCAAAAATGTTGAGATAACTAATAATGAAATACAACAATACATTACTGCTATTATGGCAATGGAAAGTGAAAATATAGCTATTACAAACAATTTGTTGCAATTTCAAGATTCTTTAAATAGTAGTGCAATTACACTATATCAAACAAATAAGGGAGTTATTTTTCAAAATTTGATAAAGGAAAACTCAAAGGCCATTCAACTTCAGCAAATCAAAAATTTTGATATTGTTGATAACCAATTTTGGGGAAATGTACTCGTATTACAAAGTATAAAAACGGAAAAAATCCTTTTTGAAAATAATCAATTACAAGCTAATGTTTTAACTGTATCAAGTCAAACAGATGGAATCACATTATCTCATAATATGTATGACGATTATTCAGGCGACGATGTGGATGGAGATGGAATTGGTGATTCACCATATCGAGCTACAACGACATTTGGTCAATGGGTATTACAAAATCCTCAATATCAATATTTTATTGGTGGCAGTTCTACGATGTTATTAGAAAAATTAGACACAAATAGTTCAGCTAATATATTGCAAGATGATTATCCAAAGGTGAACAAGCATGTAAGTTGGACAATCTCATTTAAGCCATTTTATTTCGTTGTAGGAATATTGCTTTTATTTGTACTATGGAGAATATGGAGGAAATTACGATGAAAAAGTTAGTTTCGATTAGTTTTATGACAGCTGCTATACTTGCAGGATGTGGTTCAGTAGATACGTCACCAAGAACGATTGATGCCGAAACAGATATTTGCGAAATATGCAATATGGGTATTACAAGTATGGACTATGCTGCCCAGGCAATTTTATCGAATAATGATTATCAAGTATTTGATGACTTAGGATGTTTAATAGAATTTTTACAAACGACTGATAAGAAAGTGGAAGTTGCGTACATTAAATCGGCTGATACTGGTGAGTGGGTTGATGTAAAAAAAGCGACATATCTTTACTCTTCAAATTACTGGACACCAATGAATTATGGTGTACTTGCATTTGCCTCACAAGAAGGAGCTTCTCAATATGCGAAAGAAAACGGTGAAGGAGAAAGTGTAGCATACGATGATTTGCTAACAACCTTTAATTGGGGAGTGCATACACATTGATTCAAGCTGAACTTAAACAATTATTTCGAAGTAAATGGATTTATATAGTCCTTACGATCTTTGTTGTATTATTTGTTTCTATTTTTATGCTTCAACAATTAAATAATAGTGGTGGATTCGATCGTTTTCAATCCTCACTTTTAAACTTATTACTTTTTTTATTGCCATTATTTATTCTAACAGTTGGTGCAATGAGTATTGCCGCAGATACGGAATCGGGTTGGTATACATTGCTTAGAACATACCCGGTGACGATAGAACAATATATCGCTACGAAGTATATTGCCCTTTGTTTTGTTTTTTTATTTGGATTAGCAATTACTGAAGGTCTGTTACTTTTATTAGGTAGTTTTTTAGGTATATCTATTAGTCCACTGTTCTTTTTATATACATTAATCATCATTATAGTAATGTGTGGCATCAGTGTTTTTCTTGGCACATTAGCTCAAAATCGTTTACATGCATTAGGTATTAGTTTGGCTGTATGGTCATTTTTTTCGTTGTTGAGTAGTTATGTAGTCATGGCACTAGGGACAGTTATTCCCCAAAATTTATATGAAAAACTAATCTATTTACAGGTACATTTAAATATTTTAGATTGGCTTCGTTATTTATATTTAATTGATATTGAACAAACAGGAATGCTTGGCAAATCCTTTTATTATATGTCTCAATTTTATCGTACTCCCTATGGTACTGTGATGCGTTTTGTATTTACATTATGTTGGTTACTATTAGCTTTAACATTTGCCTATATACAGTTGAATAGAAGGGAAAAACGCACATGATTGTAGTAGAAGAATTAAGAAAACAATATAAAAAGGGACAAGAAATTGGACCAATTTCATATACAATGACGCCAGGTAAGATTATTGCTTTAGTAGGAGAGAATGGAGCAGGTAAAAGTACTTTTATGAAACTTTTAATGGGACACATAACATCAGATGGAGGAACGATAGAAGGCATAAATATAGAAAAGATTCATTATATGCCAGACGATTTAAATTTCCCATCAACTTTAAAAGTACAAGAGATTATAAATTTATTAGGGAAGTTAAAAGGTGTACCACTTAAAGTGCAACAACATTATTTAGAAATAACGGGATTATTAGATAAGCAAACTAAATTTGTTCATCAATTATCTAAAGGAATGCGTCAAAGATTAAATTGGGCACAAAGTATGCTTGGTGAAGGCGATTTATTAATTTTAGATGAGCCAACAAATGGGCTTGATCCACTTTGGATAAATCGTATGAAGCAAGAGCTGATTACTCAAAGAAATAATGGGAAAACGATTTTATATTCAACGCATTTACTAGCATCAGTTGAAGAAATAGCGGATGAAGTAATATTTATGCATCAAGGAAAAGTAATTGCTTCAGGTAGTGTAGAAGAATTGAAGACAACGTATCAAAAGGACACATTAGAATTACTATGGCTCAAATTATTTGAGGAACAGGTGAAGCTATGAAAAAATGGTTTTCAATTGTATTGATTTGTAGCCTATGTGTAATTGTTGCTTTTCAGTTTATTAAGAGCGATAAATCAGTTAATAATACTGCTCAATCATTAAATAGCCAATTGTCATCAAAATCAGTAGCTAATTTTACACTGGAAAATTTATCTGATCATACAGACGTATCACTTTATGATTTTATTGGTAAACCGGTTATACTATCTTTTTGGGCTTCATGGTGCAAACCATGTCAAACCGAACTAATAGAAGTAGAGAAGTTTGCTGATAATAACCCACATATTCAACTTTTAGCAATAAATATTACTGCTAAAGATTCAGTAAAGGATGTAAAAGCCTTTGTTAATAAGCATGCATTAGATTTTACTGTTTTACTAGATAATGATGGTGAGATTAGTAAACGCTTCGGTGCATTTACAATTCCAACAACAATTGTATTAAATGAAAAGTTAGAAATAGAGCATGAAGTATACGGGCCGATAGATGGGAATTATTTAAACAATATATTCAGTGAAGGATGAAATAGCATACTTATTTTTTAGCTTTTAGGGAAATGAATATCCTGTTTAAAGTAGTAGTTGACGTTGATCCAGCGATGGATGAACGTTTTTTTAAATCCTAAATATTGGAGGTGGTTAAATTTAACGTTACATTATATTAAAAAGTACACACTTCAAACTGTATACATATGATAACGTTAGAAAACTTAAGAAGGGATTGGAATTATGCACTATGAACCCCAACTGTATTCGTCTTCACAGCATATAAAGGCGTTAGGATCCTCGCCTAATAACAACTTTATAGGAATTCCGCAGTTAACGAAGGATTTGTTAGAGGCGATAATAGGGGAAGCGACAGCCATTGATTTTTATAGTCGTTTAGCAAAAATAGCACCAAATCAAAAGGAGCAAAATATTATTTTACACATTATAGAGGATGAAAAAGCTCACTTGAAAAATTTTTTTGGCCTTTATATGATGCTTACCGGAAAGCGTCCACTGTTTCAAATTAACAAGGTAGAGTTTAATAATTATCGTGAAGGATTAAAAATGGCATTTGAAGATGAATTATCGGATTATGAAACTTATCGAAATCATTATCTACTTACACAGGATCCTTTTATTCGAGATGTCTTTTTAAGAGCTTTTACCGATGAAATTAAACATGCTACACGTTTTAATTTTATCCTTGCACAAACATCTAATTATGATGGGAATACGATAATAAAAGATTATGGTTCGGCACCGTTTGTTGTAAATATTGACGAGGCGACGAAGAAAAATAACAATTATCGCACGGCTATATGGACAGGAAATCATCTACAGGTCACATTAATGAGTATTAACGTAGGAGATGATATTGGTTTAGAAGTTCACCCTGATACAGATCAGTTTTTACGGATTGAAGAAGGGCAAGGCATTGTTCGTATGGGGGATAGCAGAGATCAATTAACATTTGAGAGAGAAGTCCGTGATAACTATGCTATTATGGTACCTGCTGGGAAGTGGCATAATGTCATCAATACTGGTGATATACCACTCAAAATATATTCTATTTACGCACCGCCACATCATCCTCATGGAACAGTTCATAAAACAAGAGCCGATGCAATGGCAAGTGAAGAGGGACATTATTAAGGTTGGATCACATACCCGGGATTCGGTCATATAACATGAGATTGGGTCACATAACCCAAGATTCGGTCACATAACGTAAAATTGGGGCACATAAGTAAAATGAGCCCCAATTTCGATGAAAGTAAATCAATTAAATACCATAAAATCTCTTCGTATTTTCATACAAAGTTCGCGCTGTTTCTTCAACTGATCGATTGTGAAGCTGCGCGATTTTTTCTATAGAATGCACTATCATTTTCGGCTTAGTCAGCTTGTTTGTAAAAGGTCCTTCAAATGGCCAAGGACCATCTGTTTCTACCATCATGAGTTCAATGGGATACATGCGAACTAGCTGTTGAATTTCATCCTCATATAAAACATCAGGCGTTATAGAAATAAAATACCTATTATTAATCATCCGTTTAACAATGACTTCATCTCCTTTAAACCAATGGAAATGTGCTTTTGTAACGCCATGTTTTTCAAGTAAGTCACAAGCAATTTGTGCATCCTCATAAACAGCATGGAGCACAATCGGCTTGTTCCATGTTACAGAAACCTGAATAAAACGCTCTAGCAATTCAATATAAGGCTGGTAATCTAGCTGATTTTTACTTTCCAACTTCTTATAATATGGTAGCCCAACCTCTCCAATTGCTACCATTTCATGGACATGCTGTTTCATCCATAAAAAAAGTGCATTTACATCTTGAGAAGAAGGGATTTGTTGTTCCGGATGGAAACCATATGCTAGCTTAACACGAGCATCCTCAACCCAAAAACTACGATTTTTAATACAGGACGCTAAATCAAAAGATACGGCAATTAACGCTTCAATTTTATGTTCAGTTAAACTTGATAAAATATAGTTTCGATCTTTCTCTTCATATTTGTCAAGATGAATATGCGCATCGATTATCATTCAACGATTTCCTCCTTAATGTGTTGGAAAATTTGTTGTTTTAAATTGAAAAACTCAGTTGTTTCAAGTAGGTTTTCACTTCTTGGTCTCGAAAAAGGGATAGAGATTTCTGCCTTCACAGTTGCTGGTCTTTTCGATAACACATAAATTCGATCAGCTAAAAATATCGCTTCCTCAATGTTATGGGTAATAAATAAAACAGACTTTCGGTTTTCCTCCCAAACCGAAAGGAGCCATTTTTGCATTTTAATTCGTGTAAATTCATCTAAGGCTGAAAAAGGTTCATCTAAACAAAGTAGGCTTTGTTTACTAAGCAAAGCTCGGATAAATGAAACACGTTGCTTCATCCCTCCAGATAATTCGATTGGATAGGAGTTTTCAAATTCTGCAAGTCCCACTTTTTCTAGCCACAGTCTTGCTTCCTCAATGTTTGGTTTGCCTGTTAATTCTGTTGCAAGCACGACATTTTCTAATACTGTCCTCCATGGAAAGAGAGAAGGCTGCTGAGGCATATAGCTAATCAATCCTTTTTTTCCATTAATTATTTCATTATTTAATGCAATGGTGCCTTGTTCAGGTTTGATAATGCCGCCTATTAGTTGAAATAACGTGCTTTTTCCGCTGCCAGAAGGTCCGAGGATGGCAACAAACTCTCGGTCTTTTACGTGTAAATTAATATTTTTTAATACTGGAAGATCTCCATAAGTTTTTTCTAAATTAAGGATTGTTAGCATCCTATACACCCTCGTTTCTACCTTTAACTAATAGTCTTTCAACGAATCGAATTACCCCGAACAACAAGATGCTTAATAACATAATGAAGAAAATTGCTACGAATACCCGGTCGATACGGAAAGAGGATTGTGCAAGAGTCATATATACCCCAATACCTTGCTTTGCACCAAGCCATTCTGAAATAACAGCGCCCATCACACTATATGTTGCAGATATTTTAAGCCCTGAAAAAATTGAGGGGAGGGCATGAGGCATTTCAAGCTTCCAAAAAATTTGATTTCGAGTTGCCCCAATCATTTGCATATAATGCTTTAACTCAGGAGCCGTTTGTCTAAATCCATCCATGCTTGCGACAACAATAGGGAAAAAGCACACAAGACTAATGACAATAAGTTTCGGTAATAGCCCAAACCCAAACCAAATAATGAGTAGGGGAGCTAAAACGATTGTTGGGATATTTTGCGATAAAATAAGCAATGGATAAAGAATTTCATTTACTTTTGGTAATCGATAAAGAACGGTTGCGATGAAAAGTCCAACACTGCATCCAATAGTTAAGCCAAGTAAAGTCAAATTGATAGTAGAAATTAAGTGTCCATAAAAATCGCCAAAGCCAATGGAAACCTCCTTAATGACATCACTCGGAGCAGGTAGTAGCCACATCGGTGTAGCAGTTATACGCACAAGTAGTTCCCAAATTATAAACAGAACGAGGAGGAAGAGAACTAATCTTCCCCCTCGTTGCCACATTTTTTGCATTAGCGATATTTCTCCGTTAATGTCTGCATTGTAATGCCGCTTGGTTGATATAATATCTTTACTTGTGTGATTACATTTGGACTACCTAACTCAATCATTTTTTCATTCATTTTTTCAATGATAGCTAGAAGCTCAGAAAGTTCACCTTCCATTGTTGTTTCTAATGGATGAACCTCGTACTTTACACCTGAACCATCGATAACTGCAATTGCAGCATCGACAAACGGAATAACATCTTCTGGATTATTTGTTTTAGGAATAATTTGTACACTAATTAATGAATTCGCCATTTTTTACGCTCTCCTATTCCGGTAAAAATTCATTTGTGAATGCTTTTTTAGGATCAAATTCGCCTTCTAATACACTATTTTCTTTCATCCAATCTGCATAATTTGTCCAAACTTCTAGCTTTTGCTCTCCCCAACGTGGTACATCATCTTGATACTTAGTTGATAACCATTTTTGACTTTCTAAAACAAGCTCTTTATCGAGTTCAGGTGCTGCAGCTGAAAGAATTTCCGCTGCATCTTCAGGATTCTCGATTGCATATTTGTAACCTTTTGAAGAGGCTGCAACAAATGCTTTTACTGTATCAGGATTTTCTTTAATCATTTTTTCATTTGTTGCAAGAACAGGAGTATAGTAATCTAGCTTTTCACTATAATCTGTTAGGTAAATCATATTAATATTCTCTCCGCGTAGTTCAGCTTCAACACCTGTCCAACCATAATAAATCCATGCAAAGTCGATTCCTTGATTTGCCATTGTGAAAAAGTCAGCATTTCCTGCATTAACAATATCAAGCTTATTAATATCAGCGTTTTCTGTGTTCATTAATGTTTCGATTACAGCTTGTTCTATAGGTGATCCCCAACCACCATAAGTTTTACCCTCAAAGTCTTTTGGGGAAGTAATATTTTTGTCGGTAGGTGAAGCAAATCCAGAAGTATTATGTTGAATTACTGCTGCAATTGATACAATCGGTACATTTTGTGTGCGAGCGAGTGTAATGTTTTCTTGGTAGCTAACAGCAAATTCTGCTAGTCCAGAAGCAACGAGTTGATCTGCACCGGCATCACCAGGTTGAATAATTTCAACGTCTAATCCTTGTTCTTCAAAAAATCCATTTTCTTTTGCTACATATAGACCTGTATGGTTTGTATTTGGAGTCCAATCTAGTACGACCGTTACTTTTTCTAATTTCTTTTGCTCTGTTTGCTCATTACTTTTTGTTTCAGTTTGTGATTCCTTTGATTGACAGCCAACAAGGGCTAAAACTGCAATCATCACTAAGATAAATAATTTTTTCATGATGAATCCTCCAATTGAATGAATTATTCATACGAGAAGAATATTTTCATTCAGCTTGCTGAATGAAAATAAAAAACGTCTAGGATAAAATCCCAGACGTAAAACATTCATTTCAAAATGAAAAGAAATCAAATTGAAGTCAATGTTCCCTACGCTGGTATTAACCAAATCAGGTTCAAAGGGTTAGCATCTTACGGATACAATCTCAGCTGGCAAAACCAGCTCCCCTACATTCTTCTTAATATGAATTTGTACTTTTTATTTTAGCAATGACTGGGAGAGGGGGCAATGATTTTTTGAGAGTAATTAAAGGAAAGGTAGTAATAAGCATTTGCTAAACCAAATTATCAATAAAGAAGATGTTATTTTCTATGTGAAAATTAATGGAAATTTACTATTCAACTTTTTATTAATACCAATATTGTGGGTGCTGTTGTGCATAGAAAGGTTGTGACTGTTGCATATATTGGTGATGTTGATAGTGTTGATTTGGTGAAGCATGCTCCCTGCCTTTTTCACATTCTTTGTAGGGGCCTATATATGTTGAAGGTTTGATTGGAGAAATGGTTTGTCTCCATTGGTTTTCATCAAGACAATAAGTATGTGCCATAATATTTGGAGGAGTAAATTTCAAAATATCAGAGCCTAATATTACTTCTGGAGTAGGGGCATCAAAAATAGCTAAAAGATGCGTATTATCCTCTAAGGCTACTTCATAATGCCACCATCCTTGAGGGACATTCGCCACTTGCCCGGGTTTAATCGTATAATTAAGAATTTTTTTTGTAAAAGGATTAAGTATTGAAACAGTGGCACAACCAGCAATACAATAGACAAGTTCCGCTGCGTTTTGATGATAATGGGGTTCTACAACATTATTTGTACTTAGAAAAATATCAAGCAGAGAGACATTTTCAAGGGTATTTAACTGCTGTATACCCAATATGTTAATATAATTTCTGTTGTCTTTTTTGAATAAGGTGCTTCTATTTACATCAAAAAAGAAATGGGTAGATGGAGATGTGTAATCCATATATGATGCCATAATATTTTCTCACCTCTTTAAATTAAGTCTAAAGGCAGTTTATGCATTTGAATGTAGTTGGGTGTCACTATTTACCAAAAATTTTTCTTCAACAACGAGTTTATAAAGGCAAAATAAATTAATTACGCGGATTGGTGAAATATTTACGTGAGTTCACAATAACGTACTTCAAATTTAAAACAAAAAAAGACATGGAGCTTACACCCTATGCCTCTTGCAATTATTATAACAACTGATCAATTTCTTCTTTTAATTGTATCGCATCAATTTCAACAGGATATTGGAACTCTTTGTCATTAATGAAGACTGCTGGAACCATTTTTACATTACGTTCAACTGCTTCAGCTACTATTTGTAAACTTAAATCAATTGTTTCTGGCTCCTCTTTTAAGTTGTATTGCTCTGTAAGCATTTTCTTAATGCTAGCACTATCGATTTCGTGCCAATCACTTTGCTTTGCGAAAAGCTCTTTCATTAATTCATAAACACGTTCTGGCTCTTTATAGTTGAAGAAGCAGTTAGCAAGTGTTCCATATAATAGCATTTCCCGAGGTTTATCGAAATGCTTAATAACATATTCTACTTCGCCATTTTCAATATACGGTTGAAGCGTTTTATCTGCAACTTCGAAAAATGTTGCACAGTAAGGGCATGCCAAGTTTAAAAAGACCTCCACTTTTACGAGGGCACTGAAAAAGTCCTCATAGGGATTTCATAGCGGGTAGATGAACGATTTGTCGTTCATCTACCCGTTTTTTTGGAATCCGTTGATTTCCGTTCCAGGCGGACGCTTTCCGCGGGCGAGGC
>JAEXYZ010000001.1 GCA_023405135.1 Bacillota bacterium
GGCCTCGCCCGCGGAAAGCGTCCGCCTGGAACGGAAATCAACGGATTCCAAAAAAACGGGTAGATGAACGACAAATCGTTCATCTACCCGCTATGAAATCCCTATGAGGACTTTTTCAGTGCCCTCCGACTAGAGAGGGATTATTCTTGTTGCATCATATACTCTAAAAAATACTCAGCCATTTGTGCTTCTGACAGCTGTAGTTTATGCATAAGAGCAACACAGGTTGATAAAATAATATCTAAGCCTTCAGATTCTTCAAATACCACTCCGTAATTCGATTGTAGTAATTCTGCAAATTGCCATTTCTCTATTGAATTTCGATTTTCTCCTCGGTAATAACTGTCCATCTCTAAATAAAGATCTTCAAAAAATTGCTCAAAAAGCTCGCTCCTTTTTAGCAAGTAACGATAATTACTATTATTTTTAGGTACTTTCGAGGCATAAATGTCTGTTGATACAATTTGTATAATTTCCTCTGCATTAATAAAATCACAAGTTATTTCATCAATTTCCCAAATGGCAGATTGAAACAATGGATGAGACTCAAAGGATGTTACATTTTCTAAGTTTTTTCGATAAAACTTTTTTAATTTAATTGCTTCTTCCGTTACATATAGAACTTCGTAGTGAAAAGTTGTATTAAGATCCCATTTATTAAATTCTTCAAGAATAGCATAACTTTCACCATAAAGAACGTCGGTTTGTAATTGGACAGGCGTAAAATCATAGTAAATCGCCCCTTCTATCGAGTGGCCATAATACTTTAAATAAACGCTTTGAACATCTTTTTTTCCGGCATTCACAAGACAAAGACTATATTTTTCTTTTGGAATGACGAATTTAAGCAAACGAAGTCAACTCCTTCTAAGTTGTTAAAACGACGGGCTAAAAAAGATTAGTAGGTTTCAAAAGAAATGGTCGTTTAAACATATTTCATGAAATTGGATATTATTCATGTGTAAATATTTAGAAAAAATTTTTACAATAATTTTAATACTAAGGATAAATAAACTATACGGGCTTCTCTTTTCTACATAAATTGATTGTAGTTTAAAGAGAAAGGAGAATTAGTTCGTGAATCTAGGAAGAGGTTTTCAACCTGGCTTTCCAGGTGGTATACTCCCAATGCCGCCATTTGGAGGAGGCCAACCGCCATTTACACCAGGAGGAGGGGGAGGAAGTCAGCTTCAACCGCCAACTGCACCGCCACCAAACTTTACGCCACAAATGTCTACGTTCCAACAACAAGAATTTACGCGCCAAGGTGGAATAGGCGGAATTAGACGTTGTATGTTCCGCAATACTTTCGTGTGGATGACAAATGGTAATAGCTTCTGGTTCTTCCCAATGATTATATTTGGAAACCAAATTATTGGCTTCCGTTGGAGAGGAACTAGAGGATGGGTATATGACTCCATAAATCGAAGAAATGTGCTATTCTTCCAGTGCTTCTAATAGTTTAACGAAATTGTTCTTTCCCACTCCTAATAGACAGATAAAAAAGTGAGAAGCGAATTTGCTCTCACTTTTAATTTGCGTTCAGATATAAAATGCTTTTTTGTTCTACTATTCATAAATCAAGAATAGAGGTATAAAGGGGAGGAATGTTCATGTTAAAAAATAATGTAAAAATTAGAGGGAAAATTTGGAGTAGTGTAAGTGAGCTATCTGATGAACAATTGAACAAAGTGATTGGGGAAGGTAAATGGTCTGTTGCACAGATACTAGAACATTTATATTTAATGGAGGAAAATGTTGTACGGGGTATTCGTAAAACTTTATCTAAGGACGAATTAAATCCAACAGCTCCATATCGATAGAGGAACTATTAGCTGATAGAACAATAAAACGTGATGCACCTGACTATTTACTACCATCGGATGAGTTTCAAACTTTAGTAGTGTTAAGAGAAAAACTAACAAAGTCAAGAGAAGCTTTGGAAAAGAGTATAGAAGGGATTAGTGAACAGGAATTAAATAATAATTCTTTCCCTCACCGTCGTTTTGGACAGCTTTCGGTTGCTCAGTGGGTTAGCTTAGTTGGGTATCATGAACACCGTCATTTAGAACAAATTGAAGAGGTTAAGCAATCTTTGAAATAATATCGATTGGAGGAAATTACTTGGAAAATAATATTAAAATACGTGAACAAATTTGGAAAAGTATAAGTGAATTAACTGATGTCCAATTAAATGAAGTTGTTGAGGAAGGAAAATGGACTATTGCTCAAGTGCTTGAACATCTTTATTTAATAGAAAAACTTGCTGTGGAAGGAATCCAGCGAACACTGAAAACCGATGAAAAAAACCCGGTAAAGTTAAGAAGAATTCACCTAGCAGCAGATCGCTCTTATAAAGTACAAGCTCCTGAAAGATTAGTGCCAACTGATGAATTTCAAACTTTCGAGCAAATAAAAAATAAATTAGATAGCTCCAGAGAAGGATTAGTTCAATCTATAGAAGGGGTAAGTGAAGAAATTTTGAATGTGAAATCGATGCCACATCCAGCATATGGAGCATTATCATTGAATCAATGGGTTTCATTTATTGGTTACCATGAACAACGTCATCTTGAGCAAATTGAGGAAATTAAAGGGCTATTAGTTTAAGAGGGAAGATGACAATCCCTCTATTTTTTATTAGCACATAAAACTTTAGAAAGCGCACATAATTTATTTAATTTCGCACGTAAAATGTGGAAAACCGCACATAACTTTCTAAATTTCGCACATAAATCTGAAAAAACCACACATAAAGCTAATAAACTTAAAAATTATCTATACTCAATTCAAAATTACATTTTTTAGTTATATATTTTTGGAATTTGAATATATAAGATAACGACAGCCTTATTTTTTAGGAGGTTGATGAAATGAAAAATAAAAATTCGGAAATTTGCCATTAATAAGTAAGAATAGTCACGGAATAGTAGGTGCAAAGTGATGGAATTATTAATACCAGTAATCTTTGTTGCTATGATTGTGATAATGTTATTTATTCAAGTAATGATTATAATGAAGAAGGAAAAATTGAAAGAATATAGAACGGTGAATGAGCAATTCATTTTGCCATTTCTAAATGATGTTTTGTTATTTATTGAAAATGAAGCAGATTATTTAAGAGGAAATGGAATAGACGTAAAAATTAACCCACATAAAGTAATTAAAAATATTCAAAGTAAAAGTAGATATAGCAATGCAAAGATAATGAGTGCATTATATCGATATCGTAATGTTAGTAGTTATTTTGAAGGAAAAGGGGAAGCTAGAAGTTTAACAATTTATGAAGTGTTCTTTTTTTATTTAGAATGTGCTTTAGAGAATTTTCAGAAGAGCAAGTACGATGATGAAGTACTATTAAATACAATAAGTACAAACCAAAAAATTTATGGGATGGCATTGTTTTAACTACTCTTTTCGGCAAAGAGGAAGCGTTGAAAATACTTTCACATAAAAAGCTTTGGAACTCAGAATTCCTGAGTAAATTACCGATCGACTTATTAGAGGATTTAATTGTAAATTATAATAGTTCAAAGATGGAAGAACACAAGTTATTAGTTTTTTAAGCACTTTAAAAGCGGATTTTTTTGAGATTGCCGAAAATGAACGGATTTCTGATTTAAAGGATTATATAGAAGAAGCAATTGTAAGTGTAAAGGATCGTTGGGTGAATTATAGTAGCTGAATAAGTAAAATGAAGGCGAGCAATGTTTACTTTTGCAAGCCTTTTTAATTTGAATAGATTTTAAAAATTTACTAAATATAGGCTGATTATGTATACTTTGAAAAAAAAGGATTAGTACAATACACAATTGTGGGTAAACAATAATAAGACAATATTTACTTAGAGAGGCGTACAATATGTTTAATATTTTATTAATTTTATTATTACAGCTTGTTTATGTACCGCTATTAACATTACGCACTATATTTTTAGTTAAAAATTTAACAGTATTTGCTGCAATTTTCGGGATATTGGAAATGCTTATTTATGTGTTTGGTTTATCTCTTGTCTTTAATGGTGATCAAAATATACTTGCAATGATTGTTTATGCAGTTGGATTTGGTCTTGGGATGTTTTTGGGAACAAAAATTGAAAACAAATTGGCAATTGGTTATGTTTATGTAACCATTAATACGCAAAATAAAAATCAGGAACTTATTGATACATTAAGAACACAAGGCTTTGCTATTACAACATATATCGGTGAAGGACGCGATAGTAATCGATATAAGTATGAAATATTGGCAAAGCGAAATCGCGAGCAGGAACTGTTTAGGCTTGTGGAATCAATTGAACCAAAGGCATTTATTATTTCATATGAACCAAAATCTTTTAAAGGTGGTTTCTTAGTGGATCGAATGAAGAAACAAGCAAAATTAATGAAAAACCCTTTTAATAAATAATAGAAAGTATATAAATAAACAAACAAGCGTATTCGATAATTTGCCGAATACGCTTGTCATTTTTCGCAGGCTTAAAAATTAAGTCTCTTTAGCTTTTGAAAATTTATTTACAACTAAAAGAGATATTCCAATTGTTAAAGCAGTAATTGAATATTTTATAAAGTTTAACATTTCTATGTTCCCAGCCTTTAAATAAATATCTGGGGTAAAAAGTAAAGTTAATATTAAGCCTTGTAATATATCAGCTGCTCCAACTGCAATTATTAAAATTATGAATAGTCCTAAATGTTTTTTCATCGTTTCTCCCCCTCGTTAAAAATACGAATGATGCAATAAAAAGATTCAGTTTATTGTTCAGTTCTATAGGTTCATTTAATCGGGAAAATTATTGAGAAACTGGAGAGGGAAGATTCTACTTTGATTTGAAGGGGAAAAATTAATTTTTCGTAATTAGTAGAGGTGCAATTTCATCTTTAAAGGCTTGGATTAATTGCTCAAGTCGGGCTGTATTTGCTAGCCCTTTTGGATTTGGATGGTAGTATTCATTGTCCTTAGACAGTACACCGAAATATGGTATTTGACTCATTTCGATTAAATCGAGCCATTTCTTTTTTTCTAGCTCATAGTAGCTAGAGTTTTTTCCTCTTTCTACACCCCATCCAATTAAAATCCATGGATGCCTTTGAATTTCGCTTAAAGATGGACGTGTGATTGTAGGATAATTACCTGTTGATTTTAATGATTCAAATAATGCAATAGCTTCTTTACCAATAGTATTTTTTACATAGAATAAATTATAAATATATAGTCTTCCTTCCAACTTTGCATGTGTTCTTTGCATAAATTTCACAAGCTGTTTCATCGTTTTATCTAATGCCACTTCATCGGTATGTGCCCCAATTTGAATAAGTTTTCGTTTTGCTTCGCCCTTTAAATTTGCAGATCCGGGATTTAACATGACCGCGGCACCAAGGGATAGGCTTGAGGAACCAAATTGAATAAACGTATTTGTTCGGTAAACTTCCTCACCAATTTGCTGAAATGTAGCAAACGCTTTTACATTATCCAACCAACTAACCCCCATGTAAATGTAATGTTATTCATCTTATTCTTAGACATTGGGAAATATTAACCTGTAAACTTACAATATTTTAGGCTGTATATTCTACTTTTTAGTGGGGGAAGAAAGGTTAATTACTTGAATCGAATTTAAAAATTATGGAAAAATAGTAATGTTCAAAATACATAGGAGGGATAATTGTATGACCAATGAATTAGTAAGTGATAAAGATTTTTATTCAGCAGTAAAAGCAAGACGTTCATATCATTTTATTAGTAATGAGCACATTATTTCAGACGAAAAAATAGAAGAAATTATTAATCTAGCTGTTTTACATGCACCTTCAGCTTTTAATTCCCAAAGTGATCGAGCTGTTTTATTGTTAGGGGAGCACCATAGAAAACTATGGGAAATCGTAATAGAAACGTTAAGAAATAAAGTTCCTGCAGAGAAGTTTTCATCCGTAGAAGAACGATTAAATAGTTTTAGTAATGGCTATGGAACAGTGCTATTTTTTGAAGACACATCTATCATCGAATCGCTTCAGAATAAATTTGAATCCTACAAAGATGATTTCCCTATATGGTCGCAACAATCTAATGCTATGTTGCAATATATTATATGGACAGCATTAGAAACTGAAGGGTTTGGTGTATCGATTCAACATTATAATCCATTAATTGATGAAGCGGTGAAAAAGGAATGGAATCTTCCATGTAGTTGGAAGTTAATTGCACAAATGCCCTTTGGTAAACCAATTGCAGCACCAAGAGAAAAACAATATGAACCGATTGAGGAGCGCGTAAAAATATTTAAATAAAGAGATGATAAAGGGCTGTTTGGAAAATGTATTTTCTAAATAGCCTTTAATTTTTATAGATGAAAAGAACAGAGTAGTATTATTTATCAAATATTGCAAAAATGAATGCTATGAAAAAGCTTATGACAATGGACATTAACCAATCAGTTTTCCTTGTAGTTTTAAGCATTATATTCAAAAAGAAACTGATCAAAAGACAAATAATGACTGTAAAAAGAAAAGACATAATTTTACCTCCTACAGAGATAATGTTTATTACATTTTAGCATGTTAAACCTGATACTTAAAATAGGAGGCGTTGTGATTTGGTGCGGGATTATTGTTTTGGTTAAACCAATCTATGTTTATCCGGACAATGATTGGAAGCTGCTCGATTCGTTTAGTAAATAGAAAATAAAGAAAGCTCGGAAGGAAATTTCTTACGAGTTTTTTTAATTTCCTTGACACTTTATAAACGTTTTGTTAAATTGTTTATTGTAATTAACAAACGATATAAATAATTGTTTGTGTTTTTAACAAACTTTATTTTGGAATGTTTTGTTGAAGGGGAGTCTGTAATGAATCAATCAGATATATTTTGGAACGCATCATTAGAAGAATTGAAGCAAGGATATAAAGAAGAAGCGAATCATTACCAATGTTTATTATGTGGGGAGCACGTTGAAAAGGGTGTCATTTACCCACATGAAGGCACTTTTTATGAAGCAAAGCGATATATACGTTTGCACATTGAGAAGATACATGGATCAGTATTTGATTATTTATTAAGTCTTGATAAAAAATTAACTGGCTTAACAGAACATCAAACGACATTACTTAAACATTTTTATGCTGGGAAAAGTGATAAGGAAGTTCAACAAGAAATGGGGATTGGTAGTAGTTCTACTATTCGCCACCATCGTTTTGTGCTAAAAGAAAAGGAACGTCAGGCAAAAACGTTGTTAGCAATTATGGAACTGTTAAAGGAAAAAGATCAATATGCACCTGCCTTTATAGCACCACATAACTATGCCACTATGGTAGACGACCGTTATGCGGTAACAGAAGAAGAACAGGAAAAAATACTAAATAAATATTTTACTGACGGTATTGTAGGTCCATTAAATAAATTCCCCCCTACTGAAAAGCAACGTATTGTCGTATTACGTGCAATTGCTAGTCGTCTTGATGAAAATGCAAAATATAATGAAAAAGAATTAAATACAATTTTAAAGGAAATATATGATGACTATGTATTAATCAGAAGATATTTAATTGAATATGGCTTTATCGACAGAAAAGTAGATGGTAGCGCATATTGGGTAAAAAATAATAGAAAGTGAGAATTTCACATGGAAAGAAAAAAAGAATTAAAACAACAATACCAAGAAATTGCCATTGTTGCAGGGGTATATCAAATAAAAAATAACATAAACGGTAAAGTGTTTATTGATAGTACCCGTAATTTGAAAACGATTAATGGTGTTAAATTTAGTTTAGAAAACGGAGCGTTTCATAACAAGGAATTGCAATTAGAATGGTCGAATTATGGTAAGGATGCATTTTCTATTGATATTTTAGAAAAGCTTAAGGTTGAGGATTCCCCTTACTTTAATGAAAAAGAAGCTTTGAAAGAACTTGAAAACAAGTGGCTTGAGCAGCTACAGCCTTACGGAGAGCGCGGTTATCTTTAAAAAAATGTTGGAGAGCATCAAATGGACAATACTTTAAATCAATCAAATCCAATTACTTTACAGAAAACGATGATTCTTTTTCTAATTCCTATCGTTTTCTCAAGTGTGGTTCAATCATTAGGGCAAGTCATCAGCACTATAGTCGTTGGGCAAACACTTGGTGAGGAGTCCCTTGCTGCTATATCTGCCTTCTTTCCCCTTTTCTTCTTCCTGTTCTCGTTTGCGATTGGCATCGGTTCTGGAAGTTCAATATTAATTGGGCAAACTTATGGGGTAGGGAATATTTCTAAAATGAAGGAAGTCGTAGGTGTTACCCTTGCTTTAACACTCCTCATATCAATTGTCGTAGCTATCTTCGGATGGCTTTTTGCAGAAGATATTTTAAGATGGATGGGAACGCCAAACAATATTTTAGTTGAAACTACTAATTATGCGGAAATTTTATTTATTACTTTGCCTATTATCTTTTTATATATGAGTTATACGACTTTTATACGGGGAACTAGAGATTCTAAAACACCGTTATTATTTTTAATCGTAAGTATTGTGATTAATGTTGTATTTCTACCTATTTTAATGTTTGGATGGTTCGGGCTACCGGCATTTGGTCTGAATGGGGCAGCATATGCATCGGTGATATCAAATCTTTTAACCTTTATTTTGATGCTGCTTTATTTGCACAAAAAGAACCATGAGTTGAAATTGGATAAAATTATATTAAAAAATATTCGTTTAAAGGGAGATATTGTTAAGACACTTTTGAAGCTAGCGATCCCATCGAGCATTGGTATGGTGGCAATTGCGATGGCGGAAATAGCAGTTTTAACTTTTGTTAATAGTTATGGCTCGGATGCAACAGCAGCTTATGGGATTGTAAATCAAATTGCAAGTTACATTCAAATCCCAGGAATTTCTGTATCAATTGCAATTTCAGTATTTGTAGCACAGGCGATCGGTGCGGGTAATCAAGAAAACTTGAAGAAATTACAAAGTTAGGATTAAAGTTAAGCTATATATTTGGTGGCGCATTAATTATCGTTATTTATTTGTTTGCAGAGCCTATTTTAAAAATATTTTTATCTAGTCCAGACATTATTGCAATGGCAAAAAGGTTAATTATGACTTCCTTCTGGAGTTATTTGCTTTTAGGGCATACACAGGCAATTTCAGCAACAATGCGCGCAACAGGTACTGTGTTATGGCCAACTATTTTCCTTATCGGTAGCATTTGGCTCGTAGAAGTACCTGCCGCCTATCTGTTATCAAATTTCACAAACCTCGGAATTAACGGGGTATGGCTAGCCTATCCAATTGCATTCATAGTAAATTTAACAGCTCAATATAGCTATTACCGCTTCGTTTGGAAAAAGAAAACGATTCGAGCTTTAGTTCAGGAATAGATAAAGACGCTTGGATAATTTAGATCCAGGCGTTTTTTATTGGTTTCAACTTCTAATTGAGCGGGATAACATACTTTTAGGCATTTTTTCTGATTTCAAATTGTTGGGAAAATCATCATAAATAATTGACAATATATTTTTAATTTCATTCATTTCTTATTTGTATCCCTAGTAAACTATAGAGACATTATATGGAAGAAAGGAGAGTACGGCCTTTGAAATTTCTCCGCTTTCTCTTATTAGCCTTTGCTATACTTTTAGCTGGTTGCAGGGAGTCAGTGGAAAAGAACTTAGTGGAAGCGGGAGAAGTTGCAGCACCAAAAGTAGTAAGTACTAATCCAGATGAATTAGCACAGATTAAAACTTCTAATGAAGAAATTGAACTACTGGATAGGTGTTATGAAAATGAGGTTTATATTGAAGAGGAAGAAACGTGCGCATTAGTGGTTAACTGTTCTGATTCTGATTCCTGTATTGCTTGGGGAAATGAAATTGTAGCAGAGCTTGAAAAAAAGTATGGATCACTAGTGTTAGAAGAGTCCGTTGCAACAGGTGATGAAGGAATAACCGTACTCACTACATATGATGTCAATAATGAAGATGAGGCCATTTATACAAATGCTAACATACCAAAAGAAGAAATGGATTACCATGCAAATTTATGGTTTAGCTTTAGTTGGCTTATTCCAGAAAAAAATAGAGAAGAGATTACTCGATTTGAGGTGTTTGAAAGTGGAGATACACTTGCATATATCTCCCTTCATGATAAATACGGAAGATATTGGACGCTTGGTATGAACGATAGAAATATTGAGCTTGCGTCAGAAACTCTCGTTACGTACTTACATGAATATGCCCATTTTCTATCACTTAATCAGACCCAAATTGATTATTGGGCTAATGAAAAAAGATGTAAATCTTTATATTTGAAAGATTCAGGCTGTTTTTATAAGGATGCTTATTTAACTGATTTTTATAGAAAATTTTGGGAATCTGGTGGATATGGAGAATTTAAAAATTTTTATGTATCAAATTATGCGATGTCATCTCCAGAGGAAGATTTTGCAGAGTCATTTGCCCATTTTGTTCTAACACAGAAACCAAATGGCGTTATAGTGAAAGAGGAAAAATTACTTTTCTTTTATCAATACGAAGAACTAGTTAAACTTCGAACAGAAATACTATCCCGAGTGGCAACATGGTTAGTGAGAAGTATATAAAGTTTAGATAGAAGTTATTTTGAAAAAGTTGGTCAAAATGACTTCTATTTTTATTTAGCGCTTAGAAAATATGAGCGTCAAATATGCCCTAAGAAATAAAAGCAGCAAGTGGATACCTAATAAATTTAACGTAAAAAATAGGACATACTAAGCCAAAATAGTTAATATGCTAAATTTCATATCTCTAGAGTTTTAATTTAAACTAATCCTAAAAAATCATTTTAAATGGAGCAAATATGGTAAAGTCCTCATTTAGTAGATGGCTATATAAACCGTTTTATTTTCGGTATAGCTTTTATATCGTATTAACATTAAGTGTAATATTGCATAGTACAACTCTTCAAGATGATAGCAACTTTTATATATTGTACATTCTTTCTGTTATATTCTTGGGGATAGGTTTTTATAATAAGCCTGCAAATAATCAAAAAGAATGGACTATAAAGAAGAACATCCTTTTGAAGACTTAAAACAATTGGTAGATTTTTACATGACGTTCTATAATGAATCAGGAAGACAATGGAATTTAAAAAAGATGACTCCAGTAGAATATCGAAGTCATCTATTAGCTACTTAAAAATCAGGGTTTCTTTTATATACTGTCCATAAATAAGGGCGCAGTTCACAGGTTTTAGTTTCTTTTTTATTAACTCTCTCCTAATATTAAAAAGCCCTATTAATAAACAAAGAAGAACAACAATCTTTCTTGGATCAATGCTTAACTAATTCACAATTAAGGTTAGATTTCACTTTCTCCTTTACGGCAAAATAATTATTTTCATTATCTGCAAAATTAAATACTCGCCCAGTAGGCATATTTACCATTTCACCTAATGTGACATGTTTATTTAATAAAGCGCTATATTATTAATTGTTCGCTATTATCGGAATAAAACATTAACAAAGGTGTGCCTAGATTTAATTCAGGCTCCAATTTAGTGATTAATTCTTTATTGTGTAAAACAAGGCTAGTTTGAACATCGCTTTTAGGAGCTATTTCAATTCATCTCATTCCATGCCCGTATCTTCGTCGGCAATTATAGTGAATCCTAAGTTTTCTGCCCAAAATTTTACTGCTTTATCTTGATTATTTACATACAGCATTACTTGTCCTAGTACATTAAACAAATGGCTCACTCCCTCTGTTTTAGTCTTCTATCAAACTTAATCTTGAATATGAAAGTTTATTCTATTTTATGCATGTTTTAATATGTTTCTACTTATTTACTTGATTTGTTTCAATACATCCTCTGCCATAAAAGCCATATTCAGATTTGTTCTCGTAAATGGATGATTTAAATCGACATCTAATATTCCTTCGATTTTATGAATCTTGTAATTAACGGTGTTCCGATGTAAAAATAAACGTCTACTAATTTTAGTAATACTGCCGTTTTCCTCGAGATATGTTCTTAAAAAATGTACAAAATCTGTATTGTGCAATTGATCATATAAATAAATAGGATCTAACATATCATGATGAAATTGTTGAATAATCGACTGATCTTGTACACTCATGATAATTTTATAGGCACCGATCTCCTTATATTTATGAATAAATGGATTTTGATGCTGTTGTACTAAATGAATAACCGTTAACGACTCATTATAACTTCTTGCAAGCTGCTTTAAAGAAGTATAAAAATTTCCCATGCCAATTATTAAATGTACATCTCCATCTCTTTCTCTAATTTTCTCATATATTTTTTCAACGGTTTTTGAGAACGGAATTTGATCTTTCTCTACCTCTGCCCGATTTATTAAAAAAAGAAGCTGGTTATGATGTGTCAATGATAAATAATGATTGTATCGATGATGAAATTCATAATGAATAATAGATGAAAATTTAGATATAGATTGGTTTGGATTTGTAGTTGTACAAGTAATAATTCCTAATTCTGCTCCTTTAGGAAACCCTCTCTGTTGCAATTGTTCTTCTAGGGAAAGGGTGTTAAGGCTATTAAAATGAAAAAGTAAATGGTTGAGAAGTTGTTGATCGTTTTGCTGGTGATGTAGAGAGTGCTGCGACATTGTGATGAATTGAAAAGTGCTTTTTAATAAATCAGCGACACGGTTGTCCCATTCCATTAAAAAAAGAGGAAAGCCATTATCGTTTGAAAATTGAATGATAGATGCTGGTATTTCTGGAATATATGGACCGACGTTAATGATAAATCCAGCAACTTTTTTACTATACAAATGACTAGTTAATTCTTCTAGTTGTCTTATATCATTTTTCATTTGAACACCGGTTGTGACAATTAATTCGTTTGGACGGCAAAATGGTATTAAATCGGGACTCTCTATCACATTGATCCCTAATAATTTTCTATCCAATCCATTTTCTCCTGCTACTAACTTTAAAATTTTAAATTCAGGTTCTAACAGTAATGAATGTATTGTTGCCAATCGCATAACTCCTTTCGACATTTTAAAGGTAAGAAAGTTAACGTTATGACTGTGCAATTGCACAAAAATTTTTAGAAAAATAACCATTTGCTGTAAATCCATTTTACATTAAACTTATCTTTATATCCATATGTTAATAATTCTAACATTCTAATTTGGAGGGGTGCTCATGTACAAATGCAATGAATCTCGTTTAAAAGATTCAATCATTATGTTTAGTCGTATTGGTGCAACAGCCAATGGGGGAGTCACTAGACTTTCTCTATCGCAAGAAGATGTGGAAGCCCGTGATTTGTTTTATGAGTGCTGTAGAGATTTAGGAATGGATATCCAAGTAGATGATATGGCAAATATGTACGCAACATTACCTGGTAAAAGCAATCTACCACCAATTGTAATGGGGTCGCATTTAGACTCTGTTGTAAAAGGCGGAAGATTTGATGGGGTATTAGGAGTATTAACAGCATTAGAAGCTGTTAGAACAATTGTAGAAAATAATATTGAACTTGAAATTCCATTAACTATTGTAAATTTCACAAATGAAGAAGGTGCTCGATTCGAGCCTTCGATGATGAGCTCAGGTGTTTTATCTAATAAATTTGATAAAGCAAAAATGCTTCAATCTACAGATAAAGCTGGCATCACTTTTGAACATGCATTGAAGAATAGCGGTTATGAGGGAAGCGAAGAAAATCGATTAAAAGAAGCATTAGCCTATTTAGAGCTTCATATCGAACAAGGACCAGTGTTAGAAGCAGAACAGCTTGATATTGGCGTTGTAGAAGGAGTTCTCGGAATGGTTTGCTATGAAATCACTGTAACTGGTGAATCAAACCATGCAGGAACAACACCGATGAAAATGAGAAAAGATCCTTTATTTTTAACAACGAAATTAATTAATTATTTAATAGAAACTATTGGAAATGTAGATGAAGAATTAGTTTACACAATAGGCAGAATGAATGTTACCCCAAATATTCATACGGTTATCCCAGATAAAGTTGTTTTTACACTTGAAGCAAGACATAAAGATCCTACAAAGATTAATAAAGTAGAAGAGATACTTCATTCATTGCCACAACAACAAGATGGCTGCCTTGTATCGAAGGAAAAGCTTTGGGGTCGTGATACTGTTGTGTTTGAGCCTTCTTTATGTGATCAAATTGAACAAGCATCTAAAGGCTATGGTTATTCTTACAAACGTTTATACAGTGGAGCTGGTCATGATGCACAATTTATTGCTAGCTACATTCCATCAGCAATGATTTTTGTACCAAGTATTAAGGGTAAAAGTCATTGTGAAGAAGAGGAAACACCTTATGAAGCATGTGCGAAAGGCGCAGACGTATTGCTTGAAACAGTATTAAATCTACAAGCGAAGTTTTCGATAAAGGAAGCACTCATTTAATTTAAAAATTACTTAAGTAGAAAGGGGAATGTTAATGACAAAGAAGTTGATTACTGGAGGAACAATTGCAACAGCAACAGATGTTTTTAAAGCAGACATATTAATTGAAGACGGGAAAATAGTTCAAATAGGAGCGAATCTTAATGCACCTGAGGCAGAGGTGATTGATGCTACAGGTAAATATGTTTTTCCAGGAGGGATTGACCCTCATACACATTTAGACATGCCATTTAACAATACTGTTACAGATGACGATTGGGAATCAGGCACTGTTGCTGCAGCGTTTGGCGGTACAACGACAATTTTAGATTTTTGTTTAACAGCAGGAGAAACGAAATTATCAGATGCTGTTGAGAAATGGCATAAGAAAGCAGAAGGCAAAGCGGTAATTGACTATGGTTTCCATTTAATGATTAGTGATTTGAATGAAGAAACAGAAAAGGAATTACCGCTTCTTTTAGAAGAAGAAGGAATCACTTCTGTTAAAGTGTTCATGGCTTATGCAAAGGAATTTCAAGCAACAGACCGCACATTGTTTAAAGCGTTCAAAATTGGTAAAGAAACTGGCTCCGTTGTAATGGTGCACTGTGAGAACGGTTCAGTTATCGATGAACTAGTAGAAGAAGCGGTTGCAGCTGGTAATACAGCACCTATCTATCATGCGTTAACAAGACCACCAGAAGTAGAAGGTGAAGCAACAAAACGTGCAATTGAACTTGCACATGTTGCAGGCGCGACATTATATGTTGTTCACGTTACATGTAAAGAAGCGGTAGACGAAATTATTAAAGCGCGTGAAAAAGGCTATAACGTTTACGGCGAAACTTGTCCTCCATATTTAACATTAGACCAAACGCTATTGGCAAAACCAGGATTTGAAGGTGCGAAATACGTATGGTCACCACCACTAAGACCGAAATCACATCAAGAACCTCTTTGGAATGCATTAAAAGCAAAACAACTGCAAACGATTGGCTCAGATCAATGTTCATTTAATTTCAATGGTAAAAAACAATTAGGTTTAAACGATTTTTCAAAAATTCCGAATGGCGGACCATTTATTGAGGATCGCTTTAGTGTTTTATATTCAGAAGGCGTTAATAAAGGGCGTATTTCCATTAATGATTTTGTAGATATGATTTCAACAAGCGCTGCGAAAATATTTGGCTTATTCCCACAAAAAGGAACGATTGCAATTGGTTCAGATGCGGATATTGTTATTTTTGATCCGAATGTAAAACGTACAATCTCAGCTGAAACACATCATATGAATGTCGATTACAATGCTTTCGAAGGATTAGAAGTAACAGGAGAGCCAGTAAGTGTTCTTTTACGAGGAGAATTCATTGTGAAGGACAAACAATTTGTCGGAACTTTAGGTGGGGGGAAATATATTAAACGTAAAGCTGGAAAAGGAGCACTCAGTAATTTAGAAACTGTATCAAACTAAGTACTTCAATTATCTCGGGGGGGATAAAATATGTCTAGCATTTCTGGAGGCCAAATTTCAACTAATTTAACGGAGAACTTTCAAGAAATATTTAAAGGAATGACGAAAAACGAGGCGATTGAAGAATCAAATCGTTGTCTTTATTGTTATGATGCACCGTGTATTAAGGCTTGTCCAACAAGTATTCAAATACCGAAGTTTATTAAAAAAATTGCTTCAGGTAATTTAAAAGGTTCGGCGAAAACGATTTTAGAATCGAATCCAATTGGTTCCAGCTGTGCACGGGTTTGTCCAACAGAAGAGTTATGTGAAGGGGCCTGTGTGTTAAACCATGTAGCAAAACCAATTTCTATTGGCAATTTACAGCGTTATGCAACAGATTGGGCGATAAAGCAAAAGGAGCCATTGTTTGAAGCGGGAACACAAAATGGTAAAACAGTTGCCATTATTGGTAGCGGTCCGGCAGGGTTATCAGCTGCAAGAGAATTAAGTCGTTTAGGCTATCAAGTAACAATTTTTGAAGCAGAGAAGGAGGCTGGAGGACTAGGACGATATGGCATCGTTTCATTTAGACTACCAAAAGAAGTGGTAGAGTGGGAAGTTAAGCAAATCGAGCAGATGGGTGTCGAAATAAAAACAAATACTAGAGTAGGCGTAGACATTTCTGCACAGCAAATTATTGACCAATTTGACCGTGTTGTTTTAGCAATTGGCATGGGGAAGGTGCCGAAATTAGGCATTGAGGGAGAACAATTTAATGGTGTACATGACGCCATTGAATTTGTAAAATCGACAAAAGGCTCTAAGTTAACTGATTCAGTAGTCGGAAAAAAAGTAGTAGTCATTGGTGCAGGTAACACAGCGATTGATGCTGCTACAACAGCTTTACGGTTAGGTGCATCAAATGTGCAAATTTTATATCGTAGAACGAAAAATGAAATGACTGCTTACCAATTTGAATACGATTTTGCAAAACAAGATGGTGTTGAATTTAGATGGCTAACAGCACCTGCAAAAATCATAGGAAATGAAAACGGTGAAGTAGTAGGTTTAGAATGCGTAAAGATGGAGTTAGGTGAGGCCGACTTAGATGGAAGACAAAGACCAATTCCTGTAGATGGTACGGAATTTACAATTGAAGTAGATTTAGTGATTAAAGCAATTGGGCAATCCCGCTACACACAATTAATTGAAGCGTTTGAATTGAACCATACAAAAGGTGTCGTAGATGTAGATGAAGAAACGTTAAAAACATCTCAAGAAAAAATTTACGCTTGTGGTGATGTCATTTTTGGTAATGGTCAAGGAGAGGCGATGGTCGTTACAGCAGCAGAGCAAGGAAAAGAAGTAGCGAAAGCCATTCATCAATCCTTTAAACTAATTTCTGCCAGCTGAGATTAGTTTAAGCCTCTAAAATACGAGGTTTTTTATATGAAGGAAAACTGAGTGATAAAGACTTATTTGAAATTCCATATCCATATAAGAGGAGGAACAAATGATGGCAGACTTAAGTATAAATTTAGCAGGGATTAAATCACCAAATCCATTTTGGTTAGCTTCTGCCCCACCAACAAACTCAGGCTATCAGGTACAAAGGGCATTTGAAGCAGGTTGGGGTGGCGCAGTTTGGAAAACCCTAGGTGATCCGATTTTAAATGTTTCATCACGTTTTGCAGCAGTTAATTTTAACGGTCAACGAGTTGCTGGGTTTAATAATATTGAACTCATTACAGACCGTCCATTAGAAATAAACTTAAAGGAAATCTATGAAACGAAAAAGAGATTTCCAAACCATACAATTATCGCTTCGTTGATGGTGGAGCCTCAACAAGATAAGTGGCACGAAATTGTAAAACGTGTAGAAGAGGTAGGGGTAGATGGACTTGAATTAAATTTTGGATGTCCTCATGGCATGGCTGAACGTGGAATGGGTGCTGCTTCAGGTCAAGTGCCAGAATTAGTTGAGAAACAAACATATTGGGTAAAAGAAGTGGCTAAAACCCCTGTCATTGTAAAGTTAACACCTAATATAACAGACATCACAGCAACTGCAGAAGCGGCTGTTCGAGGTGGCGCGGATGCTATTAGTATGATCAATACAATTAATAGTCTAGCAGGTGTTGACTTAGATACTTGGAACACTGTTCCCCATGTTGCTGGTAAAGGGGCACATGGAGGCTATTGTGGACCTGCTGTAAAGCCGATTGCCCTTAATATGGTAGGAGAATGTGCAAGAAGTCCCCATATTAATGTACCGATTTCAGGGATTGGTGGAATTTCTAACTGGAAGGATGCAGCTGAATTTTTACTAATGGGAGCAACAGGTGTCCAAGTTTGTACAGCAGCAATGCATCACGGTTTCAGTATTGTTGAAGACATGATTGAAGGATTATCTAATTATTTAGATGAAAAGGGCATTGCATCAGTAATGGATCTTGTCGGCAAATCTGTTCCGAAGTACTCAGATTGGGGAGACTTAGACTTAAATTATAAAATTGTGGCACGCATTAATAATGATGTTTGCATTAATTGCAACAAATGCCATATTTCCTGCGAAGATACTTCCCATCAATGTATTGATATGTTAGTAGATGATAACGGAAACTCTTACTTGAAAGTGCGTGAAGAGGATTGTGTAGGTTGTAATTTATGCTCAATCGTTTGCCCTGTAGACGGTGCGATTAATATGGTAGAAGTCAAACAACCTTTACCGAGCATGACATGGAATCAACGTCAAGCAACCATTCAACGGTTTATGGTTGATCGGGTAGCTAAATAAAACTGAATAGTTAGAGGGAGGAAATTGTATGTCAAAAAAGAGTGATTACCTAAAATCTCCTGACTTGCTTCCTATTCCACATAGTAAGCGGTCGATTGGTCAATTTGGTTTTGCTGTTATTTGGATTGGGATGGCAATTGTATTAGCTGCATTTTCAATTGGAGGCGCAGGAATTATTAGTTTGCCACTACCAATGGTAATCTTGGCCACATTAATTGGTTCTGTAGCAATTGGGATATTAATGACCATCATAGGAGATATAGGTGTTGAACATGGTCTTTCCTTCCCTGTTTATATGCGTGCACCATTTGGTACAATCGGAACACATATTCCCTCCATTGTTCGTGGAGTCACAGCATCTTGTTGGTTTGGTATTAATACGTATTTCGGTTCTACAGCAATTAATGGTATTTTAAATTTGCTATTTGGATTTGATAATTGGTTTGTATGTTTTCTATTCTTCGCGGCTGTTCAATTATTAAACGTATCATTAGGGATTAAATCAATTGAACGTTTTGCAGATTTAGCAGCACCAATTATCATTTTTATTTCGATATGGATGTATATCACTTTAGAGGGTAAAGCGGCATCACAAGGTAGTAATGTCTGGAATTGGGTAGAGTCACCTGCAACTGGAATGGCTGCATTTACAGCATTTATGGTAGTCATCATGGCCAATATGGGATTTTGGGCAACATTAGCAGCGGATATGCCCTCTCTATCAAGATTTTTTAAAGCACCAAAAAATGAGAAAAATTGGTTTAAACGTAATAAAACACAATTTATTGGATCAATTATTGTCATGCCGATTACAAATACTTTTATGATTATTATTGGGGCGGTTTGTTACATTGCAGTATCTACTGCTGACCCAATTGTTGCTTTACAAGAGGCGGCAAATGGATTTATTTTAGTTGTATTATTGCTAATGATTGTATTAGCTCAATGGTCTACAAATACTTCTGCAAACGTTATTCCAGCTGCAACGATTTTTTCTAATGTTGGCGGACCAAAAGTACCGTTTTGGGTAGGAGTTGTTATTGCTGGAATTATCGGTACTTTAGCCCAGCCTTGGAGCTTATTCGATATTTTAAATACAGCTCTTCTTGTTATTGGAGGAATCTTGACTTCTATTGTAGGTGTTCTTTTTGCTGACTACTATTTATTACGTAAACGTCGAGTAAATGTAAAAGACCTATATGAAATGAAAGGTCAATACCGTTATGCAAATGGTATTAACTGGGCAGGAATGATTGCTTGGATTGTAGGGGGAATAGCAGCCAACCTATTGCAATCATATTCTTCAATTGTAGGCTTTGTAGTCGGAACAATTTTATACTATGTTTTAGCGAAGTATTGGTGGTTTGTTAAGTATCCTCAAGCAGAAATTATTAATCCTGATGATTCGAAGTATTTAGGAATTACGGTTGGACGTGAATGGGATATTGACGCTGAAGAAGAACCGCTTCCAGATACTTCAGTAGTAAATCAACCAGTAGGGGATCAACTCCTTACAACAAAAACAACAGAGTGAGGTGGTGTTCTCATGTCTGAGTACACTATGTTTTTAGAAGAGAAAAATAAAATTGATTATTTTTTTGATCAAGGTTATAAAATGCAAAGCTTGTATGAAAATTTAAGCGGAACATTTATTGAGTTTTCTTTAAATGAAGAAAACGTTCAATTACAATTAGTTACTCCGGAAGGTCGAAAATATATTGCAACAAAGTTAATGTCTTTTATATAAAAGAATGAGGTCTGACTTAGAGGATTAAAACTTTAAGTCAGACTTTTTTATTGTAATTAGTGCTAGTCACCTATATCTATAAGATACTTTTGATTTTATTTTAAGCCATCAATAAAAGACTCAACTTCAGCTTGAGTTTTACGGTCTTTGCTAACAAACCGTCCAACTTCTTCCCCATTTTTATAAGCGATAAAGCTTGGAATTCCAAAAACATCTAATTGTATACATAAATCAATAAACTTGTCTCGATCAACTTTAACAAAGCGATAATCTGAATATTTTTCTTCAATTGTTGGCATAACAGGATCGATAAAACGACAATCTCCACACCAATTTGCCGAAAACATAAAGATAGTTTGACCATCTGATTTCAATTGTTCGAATTGTTCAACTGACTGTAAATTTTCCATTATAAAACCTCCATTAGTTAGCTTTTAATCCTATCATAGCATAGAATCTAACAATTTCCTATAAGAAAACTAAGAAATAAAAATTTTGAAAGAAAAAAATTCTATAAATAATATCTCACTAAAGGTGCAAATTATTTAACATAGCAATGATTTACTTATGGATTAAAAATTTTCGGATATTCTAATTGGGAGGAAAGGAGGTTTCTTTTTGATCCGGCATTTTATTTCAATATTTGTACTTGCAATGTTGTGGAATTTAATCTTTTATGATTCAGTATGTGCGAATGAAAAAAAGGCGCCTTCTCAAGAAGAACTATTGGAGCAGCGTATGGCTATGTATGTTAAATTCCAAAACGAAGTTATCCCATGGTATTATTTAGGTGCGATAGATCAATATGAACGTAACATACAAGCGGTTCGAACTGATATACCTAAACGTGACAGCACGATTGCCATACAGTTTTCTAAAGAATTCTGGGCTGGGGCAATAAACCCATTGAAAGATGATACATCTCCTTTTACGATCAAATATTTTGGTGGCTTAGGGCAAGATGGAAATGGTGATGGGGTTGCCAATCGGGATGATGAAGAGGATATTATGATAACGTTAGTTAATTATTTAAGTAAATATGGCCCGAATGAAGAGGATTTTAAAATTGCTTTATGGGAATATTATCAAAGTGAAAAAGTAGTAAATCAAATCATTAGCATTGCAAAATTATATAAACATTTTAATACAAATAATTTAGATACGCATGTTTTCCCGGTTCCGGTGCGAGGTTATAATTATAGTTATCGCGGAACATGGGGTGCCAATAGAGGCTGGGGCGGAAGAAGAATTCATGAAGGAACAGATATATTTGCGGGCTATAGTACACCGGTTGTATCGACATCTTATGGGGTGATAGAGGTAATGGGGTGGAATGAATTTGGTGGCTGGCGAGTAGGTATTCGGGACAATCATAATACGTATCATTATTATGCACATTTAGCTTACTTTAATAAAAACTTAAAAGTAGGTGACATTATTAAACCGGGTACACTTCTAGGAGGTGTCGGCAGTTCAGGGTACGGTAAGGAAGGGACATCTGGAAAATTCCCGCCACATCTTCACTATGGTATGTATAAATTTAACGGTCGTACAGAATGGGCATTTGATCCATATCCATCCCTTGTACAATGGGAAAATTATTCAAAAAGACTTGAAAGAAGTAAACGTTAATTATGAAAAAATGTTCCCCTTTATAGAGGGCACTGAAAAAGTCCTCATAGGGATTTCATAGCGGGTAGATGAACGATTTGTCGTTCATCTACCCGTTTTTTTGGAATCCGTTGATTTCCGTTCCAGGCGGACGCTTTCCGCGGGCGAGGCC
>JAEXYZ010000012.1 GCA_023405135.1 Bacillota bacterium
GTTTCTATACGAAACGATTTTTTTATTCTGACAAGAAAATGGATTCCCTTTTCGAGCCAGCCACCCATCTTTGTTTTCTCTGCATAGCCTCGATCCATCACATAGAGCGCTTCATCTGGTTCAATCAAGTAGTTTACTGAATCGATGTCAGAAACATTCGCTGTAGAAGGAATCATTTTCTCTGGAAAGATACTGTCTGGGGAGGCAACAACCATTTTCAAATGAAGTTTAACGCCACTAGAATCTTTCGATACGGCCGTCCAACTAGCTGCGTTGTTTGGTAGCTTAATATGAGACGAGTCGATGATTCTTAAAAGGCCTACATTTGGATGGATTCCTTAAAAATTTTAACTAAAGATTCATCAGTCATCTTTTTATAAGCATAATTATTTAAAGGACAATCGAATTTATTTTTCGGTAATAAAGATAAATATTGACGAAAGACTAAATTTTGGTCTACACTTTTCATGTGATGTTTCTCCTTTGTAAGTGTAGGGAACTGATTTTATTCATTACCTACACTACAATAGGAGAATTTTTTGTTTTAGGCAATATTTATTGTTAATTACATATATTTACTGTTGTGCAACACTAGTGGGTACAGGAAATGCAGGAAATGAAAAAAATTGAAAAAAACAATTGACTAATATCAAGTTAATTAGTAGGATTTAATTAACTGATGAGTCAGTTAGGAGGCAGGAATGGTACAGGAGCGAGAGAGAAGGCAAGATAGGAAGAATCAGTTATTACAAATTGCATTAGAATTATTTGCGACAAAAGGTTATGAAAATACAAAGATTTCAGATATTGTTGCTCAGGCCGAAGTATCGCAAGGAACATTTTATTGGCATTTTGAAAGTAAAGAAGCCATTTGTTTAGAAATGCTAGAAAATGGACGTGTTCAAATTCTCGAAGCAATTCAAATCGGGTATCGTACAACTAAAGTTGATGTGCAAGATTCTGTAGTTTCCTCAATGAGTATTTTTGAACATATTTTTCGTTTTGCCGAAGAGAACCCGTTTTTAATGCAAATTATATTAAAGGGTATTCATTCTCAAGCCTCGTTACAAACTAAAGTAGATGCAATAAAAAGAGATATGGAAGCAGCTTTTGCGAACAATATTAGACGTGCGAAAGAACTACATATGGCAAATGAACGCATCAATCCAGAGTTGCAGGCAGTTTTTGTAATGAGTCTTCTAGAAGGAGTTTTATCCCGATGGTTGTTCAAAACACCTTCTTCAAGCCAAGTATTACAGCATCATTCTTTACAAGAAATCATTGAAGAAACCGTTAAATTTGAATTTTTCGGCATTTTCGGTGTTTAAAACAGGAGGAAAACAATATGAAAAAAGCAAAATGGTTACTATCACTAGCAGCAATTTCTTCACTTGCATTAGCAGCTTGTGGAGCAGATACAACAAAAGAAACAGAAACAAATACAAATAAAGAAGAATTAAACGCTTTAGAACAAATCCAACAAGATGGAGAAATGACAGTAGGAATTATGGGTACATATGCACCTTATAATTTCTTAAATGAAAATAAAGAATACGATGGCTTTGACGTAGATATTGCAAAGGAATTAGCTGAGCGTATTGGTGTAGAAGCAGAATTCGTAGCTCAAGATTTCTCTGGACTTATCCCTGGTTTACAAAAAGATAAATTTGATATTTTAGTTAGCCAAGTAACAATTACTGAAGAACGTCAACAACAGATCGATTTTACCCAACCCTACATTACAAACCAAGTAAAAGTAATTGTTAAAGAAGATAATAACGATATTCAATCAGTAGAAGATTTGAAAGGTAAAAAAATTGGGGTAGGACTTGGTACGAATGACGAAACGTATTTACGTACAAAATTAATGCCAGAAGTCGGCGATTTTACAATTAATACGTATGACGATGTAATTACAACTTTAAAAGACTTAGATGCAGGTCGTATTGATGCAACGATTAACAATGTATATGCGTTAAAACCTGTTATTGAACAAAATGGTTATGCAATTAAAGCAGTTGGGGAACCAATTAAATCTGACAAAGCGGGTGTTGCAGTGAAAAAAGGCAATACAGAGCTAGTAGAGGCTTTAAATACAGCCCTTCAAGAAATGAAAGAAGATGGCACGTATGAAGAAATCTTTGTAAAATGGTTTGAAGAAACACCACCAGCTGAGTAAGAAAGTAGGAAACTACAATGGATTTAGTTATTGAAAATCTCCCTTTTTTATTAAAAGGGGCATACTATACATTACTTATAACTGTGGTGTCGATGTTCTTTGGACTAATCATTGGCTTATTTACCGCGATTGCTCGAATTAAGGGCAATCGCTTTCTACGTATGATTGCAAGAGGATATGTATCGATTATTAGGGGAACACCACCACTTGTTCAAATTGTGATTGTGTATTACGGTTTAGTAGATTATGGGATTGAATTTGGTCCTTTAACTGCTGCATATTTCGCACTTAGTATAAATATTGGTGCTTACGTTTCAGAAGCGTTTCGAGGGGCGATTCAATCAGTACCAAAAGGGCAAACTGAAGCTGCATTGGCAACTGGTATGACAGAAAGACAAGCGATGAAACGCATTATTATTCCACAAGCGGTTCGCTATGCGATTCCACCACTTGGAAATACATTTGTCGGTATGTTAAAAGAAACTTCGTTAGTTTCAGTTATTGCTGTAACAGAACTAATGCGCTCTGCCCAACTATTAGTATCTCAATATTCATTATATATGCCATTTTATTTAGCAATCGCTGTCATGTACTGGGTGATGAGTACGTTGTTTACATATATATTGCATAAAATTGAAAAACGGTTGTCCGTTTACTAAAGGGGCAAAAAAGTATGATCGATATTAATCAACTACAAAAAAATTTTGGAGACAATGAAGTATTAAAGAATATTTCGATTTTGATTCCTGCCCATGAAGTTGTTGCTGTAATCGGGCCAAGTGGTTCAGGAAAAAGTACATTTTTACGTTGTATTAACGGTTTAGAAACGATTACAAGAGGAACCATTAAAGTAAATGGTCATGTCATTGATCCACAATCACCAAGAAAAGTACTTCAAAAGGAAGTGCACGCCATCCGACAAGAAACGGGCATGGTATTTCAACAATTTAATTTATATCCACATAAAACAGTAGTAGAAAATGTGATGGAAGCGTTACTCGTCGTGAAAAGAATGAAAAAAGAAGAGGCGCGTAACATTGCATCAGAATTACTAGCAAAAGTTGGTCTTGCAGAGAAGGAAGAGGCGTATCCTTCGCAACTTTCTGGTGGACAACAACAACGGGTTGCGATTGCACGTGCCCTTGCGATGGAGCCTAAATTGATGTTATTCGATGAACCTACTTCAGCACTAGATCCTGAGCTAGTCGGTGAAGTGTTAAAGGTAATGAAAAACCTTGCAGAAGACGGAATGACGATGATTATTGTTACCCATGAAATGAACTTTGCGAAAGAAGTTGCTGATCGAATATTATTTATGGCAGATGGTGTGATTGTTGAAGATGCAAAACCACGTTCCTTTTTTGAACAGCCCCGTACTGAAAGAGCTCAGAAGTTTTTAAGACAAGTTTCTGAATTTTAGCTACATAGTTTTCAACGGGTAAAAGTGAACTACAAGTAGACAACTAAGAACGGAGAAAGGAATGAACAGCATGCAAATTAAAGCAAAATGGCAAGGTGGCCGTGCCTTTGAAGCAGTTGGACCGACTGGATATCCAATGACGATGGATGCGACAGCGAATTATGGAGGAGAAGGGAAAGCTGCAACACCAACTGAAATGTTACTTGCCTCATTAGCTGGTTGTATAGGCATTGATGTAACAATGATTTTAAAGCCACATTTAGATGAAATTGAAAACATTGAAATCACTGTAGATGGTGAACGCCGTGAAGAAATGCCAACAGCTTTTACAGCTGCTACAATTACATTTGTTGTAGATGGCAATATTACACCCAAAAAAGTATGGCGAGCAATTCATTTAGGTGAAGAAAAATATTGCGCAGTTTCTGCATCACTGAAAGCTGAAATTAATTACAAGTTAATTTTAAATGGTGAAGAAGTTTCTGCTGAGCAAGTATAATAAAAAGGATTGAATTTTTTCTATAACGCAATATAAACAAAACGACTGCATCAAAAAATACAATAATATTCCACAAGCCTCTCCTAAGTTTTGGGAGAGGTTTTTTAAATGCCTTGATACACAAGCATAAACGATTTTATTAAGATATTTTTAATATTCTTTTTATAAAAATCGTTTTATAGTAAAGAAAAGGGAATTTTAGATTGGAGTAAGTCGGCTATGAAAAAGAAAATTTTAGTTGTAGAAGATGAAGCCCGAATCGCACGAATATTATCACTTGAATTGGCTCATGAAGGCTACGAAGTCCAAACTGTAGAGAACGGAAAAGATGCGCTAACCTTTGTTAATCATGAGCAGTGGGATTTGATTTTATTAGATATTATGTTACCTGAAATAAGTGGCTTTGAAGTGCTTAGAAGAATTCGTTTAGCTGATCAAATAACACCAATTATTTTACTAACTGCGAGAAACTCTGTATTCGACAAAGTGAATGGTCTTGATCACGGTGCAAATGACTATATTACAAAGCCATTTGAAATGGAGGAATTGTTGGCAAGGGTTCGATCAGCCATACGTACTGCGGAATCAATACAAGACCCACAAGAAATTAAAACAAAAAAACGCATCGTGGATGATTTAGAACTTGATGAAAATACGAGAACTGTTACGAGAGCAGGGATTCCGATTGAATTAACCCGTCGAGAATTTGATCTTCTATTGTTTATGATGGACCATTCAAATCAAGTTTTAACGAGAGAACAGCTATTAAATGAAGTATGGGGGTTTGATTATATTGGTGAAACAAATGTAGTGGATGTGTACATTGGCTATCTACGTAAAAAAATAGAAAATAACTTTACACACCCGCTCATTTATACAATTCGAGGGGTCGGCTTTATGATGAAGGGGTCAAAAAATGACGATTAAGGCAAAACTAAATTTACTGCTCATTAGCTGGTCCTTCATGATTTTATTAATTTCAAATATCATTATTTATTTTTCTTATATGAAAATTACTGAAGAGCGAGAAGTAGATAATTTAGAAGATATAGGTGAACGATTATTAGAAGCTAATACAAATGATTGGTTCTCTCCTGAAATGCGACCATTGTTTCAGTCTTTTAAGCCAGATGACGGAATGATACGACTTTTAGATGAAAATGAGTCAATCGCATATCGTACAGTTGATGAAGATGCCATTATTGATTTACCTATTCAAAAAGTCATAGAGAATGAAACTGAAGTTATACATTTAGATGGGGAAGTCGTAGCAGTTTTTCGTGCGCCAATATATGAAAATAACGAACGGATTGGAACGTTAGAATTATCGCGGAATATGGAAGATCAGTTTGAAGATTTACAATTGCTATTAACGGTTTTAATTGGTGTATCTCTTTTATTAATCATTGTATCGATGTTTTTTGGAAATATTACTTCAAAATTATTTGTTAGTCCAATTTCAATAATTGGAGCGACAATGGATTGGATTCAGCAAGAAGGGAAGTTTGAAAAAATAAATCTTCCTAAAAAAAGGGAAGATGAAATTTACCAGCTATCCATCAATTTTAATCGAATGATTGATTATTTAGAAGATATGTTTAAAAAACAAGAACAATTTATTAATGATGCGTCCCATGAACTGAAAACACCCCTTACTGTCATTGAAAGTTACTCCTCTATGTTAAAACGATGGGGGAAAGAAGATCCAGATTTACTTGAAGAAGGAATTGATGTCATACATGATGAGTCGGAGCGATTAAAGCGTATGGTGGAACAGTTACTTAACTTAGCATCTGTAGAACAACAACCATTTGAACTCGAAGCAGTAAATTTAACAGAAGTTTGTAAAGAAACAACAAAGCGGTTAGAAGTATCTACAAAACGGGCAATTACAGTTAATGCCCTAGCGGAACCTATTTTTGGATTAACGAACAAGGAAAAACTAGTTCAAATTTTAATTATTTTACTTGATAATGCGATGAAATATAGTGAAAAGGATATTTCGGTAAATATTTTCCAAGGTTCAGAAGGTGCGGTAATTCAAGTGATCGATAAAGGTATTGGAATTCCTAAAGAAGAAATTTCCCGATTGTTTGAACGCTTCTATCGAGTAGATAAAGCAAGAACGCGAACAACTGGAGGAAGTGGCTTAGGGCTTGCAATTGCTTCCTCCCTTGTGAAACGAAGTAAAGGCACAATTACGATCGATAGTGAGGAAAACAAAGGAACAACTGTCACGATTGTATTCCAAGAAGTAAAAAATTGAAAATTGATTTAAAGTCGATTTACAAAGTTTGATTGTAAATCGATTTTTTTTTGGAAAAAATTCTTATGAATTTCTTAAACTCTTCAAATAATCATCTTAAATTCATTTGTTAAAGTATTCCTAACAACAAATTGGAGGAATACAAATGAGAAAATGGATGAAGATTACAATCCCGATTGGAGCAGTTTTAGCGGTTAGTGTAGGTGGTTTTGTTTTATATGAAGAAGTATCTGAGGATAGATGGGAAAATGAGTTATATGCAAGGGCAATTCAAAGTCAACAATCTACGCAAAACGGAGAAACTATGAGCTTTGAAGGGTTGATAGAAGACATTGATGGCAAAGTGACGGAAGTATCTAGTAAACAAATAACAATCGACGTTCCACTAGAAGGAGCAAAAACATATGCAATCGATGGGCAAACAAGAATAGAAGATTTATTTTTGCCTTTGAAAAAAGGTGTTCTTGTTGATATTGATACAAATGGTGAAACAGCTTATCACATCGAAACTCAAAGAACGATGGATAGCTATGGTGTAATTAAAGAAATTAACGATACAGAAGTAGTCATAGAAGCAAATGGACAACAGCAAACATTTAAAAAAGCATCATCATTTCGAATTGATGCAGATGGTTATAAAGGTGCAATTCAAGGATTGCCTGCAGAAATCACCTTTAATTCAAATTTAGAAATCGTAGGCTTAGAAATCGAACTAGACTTTGAAGGGGGTGATAGTTAAAATGGTAACCTTGAAAACAAAATACATTAATATAAGTGGATTTTTCGTTTTAGGCATTATCATTACATTACTTTTACAACAACAAAATCAATTAAAAAGGGAACTTGCCGTAGTTCAACCAATAGAAGCAAAAAGTATGGAACCTTCTACCAGTACTCCTATTGAAATGAACACAAGCACAACAAAGATGGATACTGAGATAAATGAAGGGACAAAAGAGACTGCCTCTAACCAAAATCAATCGAATTTATTTTATAGTTATGAAGGAAAAGTGGTAGAGTATACGCCGAACAGTATCACAATTGAAGTACCAATCGATGGCAAGCAAACTTTTACAATTAATGGAGATACTTTTATTAAACAAGAAGATGGCATCAATCTTGCGGTAGGGGAATTTGTAGACATCGATGCAAACGGAAATATTGCTTATAAAATTGAAACAGAACGAGTAATAGAAGGTGTGGCAGTTATTAAAGCGATTGAGTCAAATCAAATTATACTCGAACGAAATGGCAAACAATCAACATTCCAAAAAGCTTCTCAATTTTATATTGATACAGACGGCTATAACGGTTCTCTAGTAGGGTTTCCAGCCGAGTATACGATCACAAAAAATAATCAAATCATAAGTTTAGAAGTTGATTTTGAGTATGATTATGACGATTAGTATATGAATATTCAAATAAGCACATTTAAGGAGGAGTACACATGAAAACATTTATTAAAATAGTTGTAGCTAGTACTTTATTATTTACAGGCACAGCTGCATTAGACTCACAAAATACAGTAGATGCAGCTTACAAAAGTAAAAACAGTTCCAATTATGTAAAAAGCAAAAGCTGGGAAGGCGTAGTCACTTCTTACGAAAAAGGTAACATATCGATCGATGTACCATTCGTAGGAGAGAAGAAGTTCTCGATTTCAAGTAAAGTTCGAATTAAAGATCGCAATAATTCGTTAAAAGTTGGCTCATTAGTTGAAGTGGAAGCGAAAAATGATATTGTCTACGAAATTGAAACAGAGCGTTCTATTGAAGGGCAGGCAACGATTGTTTCAATTGGAAGCAAATCTGTAACACTCCAAAAAAATGGTAAACAGGAAACGTATAAAAAAGCTGAAAACTTCTACATCGACAAAGATGGGTATAGAGGAAAACTTGACAATATGTGGGCTGAATTCAAACTAAACGGCAGTAATCAAATTACTGAATTAGAAATCGAGTTTGATGATTGATTGAAAAGAGAAAGATAATCTTTTTTCATCTCCATAGGAATACCTCAGAAATGTGGTAACCGTTTGGACTAAGTGTATCAAATAGTATATTGTATAGACAAAAATTAGAGCATTAACCCGAGTAGGATTAATGCTCTTTTTCTTGAAAGTATTGCTTTTTATTCTGGAATATAAGGTAACTCTAACTCATTTGGTAGATTGATGACATGAGTTTCTGTGTAAGATTTAATACCATCTAAACCGTATTCACGGCCTACACCTGATTGTTTAACACCTCCGAATGGGAAGCGAACGTCTAATCCTTGTACAGCAGCAGTGTTAATCATCGTTGTACCGGCTTCGATACGACGTGCCACTTTAATGGCATGCTCTTCTTCTCCCCAAACTGAACTTGTTAAACCATAAATGCTTTCGTTGTGCAATTGAATAACTTCTTCTTCATTGTCGAATGGAAGGATTGGAACTGTTGGGCCGAATTGTTCCTCTACAACAACACGATCATGAATATCTGCACCTAACACGAGTGTTGGTTGTAGGAAGTATCCGTTATCCATTAATTCAGGATTTAAAATTGTCCCTAATGGAATAATTTTTGCCCCTTTATTTTTAGCATCTTCTACTAAACTTTTAACATAGTTTACTTGATTTTTATTATTCACAGGACCAACTGTAACTTCAGGATGGAATGGATCTCCAACTTTAATCCATTTATTTGCTGCTTCGATATATTTTTCAACAAAGGCATCATAAATGGAACGGTGAACATAGACACGTTTTGCAATCATACAAATTTGACCAGCTGTTAGGAAGTTGGAAATAACCATTCGGCGTAATGCACGTTCGTCATTCACATCAAAGTCTTCTAGGACGATAGCAGCGTCATTCCCACCAAGCTCCAATGTCATATTTTTAATAGTGTCAGATGCGGCTTTCATAATATGTTTTGCCGTATTTGTACCACCAGTAAAGGCGATTTTCGCAATTTTTGGATTTGAAGTAAGCTCAACTCCAACTTCAGCATCCCCGTTTACAAGGTTTAATACGCCAGCAGGGAATTCATCCGCAATAATTTCAGTTACACGGCTTACCGCTAAAGGCGCAAATGGACTTGGTTTTAGCACCATCGTATTCCCTGTTAATAGAGCAGGTGCAATTTTAATAGTAGATAGAGAAATTGGATAGTTCCAAGGCGTGATAGCTGAAACTACACCAATAGGGTCATGTGTAATGATAGTTCGACCAGTTTCATGTTTAATATCTTCAGAAGATGTTGCTTTTTTAACATTTTCAACGGCAAATTCCATCCACATAAGAGATATGGCAATTTCTCCTTGTGCATCATAAAGCGCTTTACCATGTTCACGAGATAATAATTCCGCAATTTCTGGCAATTCGTCCTTAATTTTTTGTATCGCACGGTTCATTCTTTCAATACGATCGTCGACATCACTTTTCGCCCAAGTTTTAAAAGCTTCATAGGCAGCATCGATAGCTTGGATCGTTTCTTCTCTCGTATTATTTGGAGCGTAACCAACAATCTGCTCAGGATGTGTTGGATTTTCACGCGTAATTTTTTTATCTGTTTGTATTTTCTCACCATTAATAATAGCGCTAACTGTAATTGGTTCTTTAGTCATATATATTCCTCCGACTTAGTAATTTTACCTTACGCCAAGTATAATAATCCGATTAAACTTTTAATTCAAGATAAATGCTCATGCAATAAATTGTCCCAATTGAACTTCATCCATTTTCAATTATCATTCATCAAAATTTTACAAGTGGAAATGAAAGAATAATAAACTCAACATAGCAAATATAGATAGATACGTAGAAAAAATAAAATAAAGAACTTCAAAAAAATATCAATAAAAAGATTTTTTCATCATCGAAATAAATAACAGAAGTTAACGAATGGAAGGTGGCTGAAGTAGGGGGAATCGAGAACTTAGGTAATAATTGTAATGAATTGAGATATTATCTTGACGAACTGCTTAGTTGAAATTTGAGCGCGAAGTAAAAATCTATTTGTGAACAATTTTAAAGGATTGTTTCGCAGGGGCTCAAACACATAATCCTTGTTGTCTAAATATAATGACCGTTTTAAATAAATTTATTTTTATAAGTGGTAGAGAATATAACTTATAATTCTCTCACCACTTTGAAACGAGTGATTTTTCTTAATACCAGATGCTTTGCTATAATTAAATTTGAAATTCTATTATAATTAAGTAATAAAACGTTACTATTGTAGTTACATACATTTATTTTATTTCATCAAAATAAAGAAAAAGAAGGAATTCTATGAGTCATTTAATTGTATCGAATTTAACAAAGACAGTTGGCGATAAAACGCTATTTGAAAATATTGAGTTTACTATTTACGATGGGGAACGCGCAGGATTAATTGGGATCAATGGTACTGGGAAATCGACGCTTTTATCAATTTTAGCGGGTGTACAGGATGCGGATTCCATTGACCTTGACCATCCGAATAAATATCGAGTGGCCTATTTACCACAAGAACCTAAATTCCAGGATGGAGAAACCGTTCTTCAAGCGGTGTTCTCAGGCGATTCACCGATTCTTCAATTAAACAGACAATACGAAGATACCGTTACGGAGCTATCGAAAAATCCACAGTCTGAAGAACTACAAAATAAACTTTTTCGCTTGCAGCAACAAATGGATACAGAAAAAGCTTGGGATGTTAATGCATTAGCAAAGCAAGCATTAACAAAGCTAGGCATTGATATGTACGATGAATCTGTATCAAAGCTATCAGGCGGTCAACAAAAACGTGTAGCTCTTGCAAAAGTGTTGATTGAGCCTGCTGACCTTTATTTACTAGACGAGCCGACAAACCATCTTGATGTTCAATCAACAGAATGGCTTCAAGAAATGGTGCTACGTCTAAAAGGTGCGGTTATTTTCATTACCCATGATCGTTATTTCTTAGATGAAATTTCTACTCATATTTATGAGCTTGCAGATCAAACATTGTATCGTCATACAGGAAATTACGCAGATTATTTAGAAGCACGGGCGATTCGTGAAGAAATGAATGCTGCGACACAAGAGAAATTACGCAACCGTTACCGTTCTGAATTAAAATGGATTCGCCGTGGCGCAAAGGCTCGTACAACGAAGCAAAAAGCGAGAATTCAACGTTTTGAGGAGCTGGATTCAAAAATTGACCGAAATTCGAATGATGCCAATCTAGAGATGGCTCTTGCGACAACTCGATTAGGTAAAAAAGTGATCGAGGGAGAACATTTGTCGAAGTCCTTTGGAGAGCGTGTCATTTTAAAAGACTTTAACTTTTTATTACAACAAGGTGATCGAATCGGTATTATCGGTGCAAATGGCTATGGAAAGTCGACTTTATTGAATATGCTTGCAGGAGAGCTTGAACCAGATGCAGGGGAAGTGATAGTCGGTTCAACGGTAAGGATTGCGCATTTTAAACAAGTGTTGCCTCCAATGAATGAAAATGAACGTATGATTGAATATATTCGCGAAGCTTCTAACGATATTACGGATGCTGAAGGGGTACGTTTTTCTGCTGCACAAATGCTCGAACGCTTTTTATTCCCGTTACATACACACGGTACGCCGATTGGAAAGCTATCTGGTGGAGAGTGTAAAAGACTACATTTATTGCGGTTACTAATGGAACAGCCAAATGTTCTACTATTAGATGAGCCGACAAATGATTTAGATATTGAAACATTAGGGGTATTGGAAGACTTTATCGAACATTTCCCTGGTGTTGTTATAACGATTTCCCATGATCGTTTCTTCCTTGATCGAATCGCGAAAAAACTGTGGATATTCGATGGCAAAGGGAATGTAGATGAAAGTCTTGATATTTATAGTGATTATTTAGAGAAGCAAGCAGCAGTCCAAAAGGAAATTGTAAAAGAAGAAATGGTTGAAAAGCCAAAACCGCAAAAGCAAAAGAGCGACAAGAAAAAGCTATCGTTTAAAGAGCAGAAAGAGTGGGAGACGATTTCTGATTCCATTGCAAAAATTGAGGAAGACATAATGAAGACAGAGGAAGAAATCTCCACAGCTGGTGCTGATTATACGAAGCTTCAAAATTTAACAGCAAAATTAGATGAGTTGAATCAAGAATATGAAAGATTAATTGAAAGATGGACATATTTGGATGAAATCGTAAATGGTTAGTCATACTTGACCAGTTACTATAGAAATTCCGATATCCGTATTTTCTTGGAATTTTATCGGTAAGAGATCTTACTACTAATATACGAGGAGAGATACAATGAAAATCGTCACAATTGAACCAACACCGAGTCCGAATTCAATGAAGGTTGTCGTTGATGAGGAACTGCCATTCGGTAAAAGTTTTAATTATACAAAAGAAAATGCATCGGAAGCACCAAAAGAAATTCAAGAGATTTTAAATATTGAAGGTGTTAAAGGTGTTTATCATGTTGCTGATTTTTTAGCCGTAGAACGAAATGCAAAATTCAGCTGGGAAACGATTTTAGCAAGTGTTCGAGTTGCTTTAGGTGAAAAAGGTGAAAAGGCAGAGGAAGAAACGCAAGTTGTGGATCATTATGGAGAAGTGTTTGTTCATGTTCAAATGTTCAGAGGCGTTCCACTTCAAATAAAAGTGTTTGATTCTTCTTCTGAACACCGTATTTCAACAGGGGATCGCTTTGTACAAGCTTTTCAATCCATTGAAGTTGATAAAACCGATGATAACTATATTTTAGAACGTAAATGGGTAGATTTTGGTGTTCGATACGGAGAAAAAGAAGATATAGCTAACAGCGTTCTTGAAGAGATTAACGCTACTTATTCTGAAGAACGTTTAGCAAGTATTATTAAAGCTGCGAATTCAAAAAATAGCGTTACTGTTGAACGTGAAAAAGTAACTTTGGAGCAATTTATTGCCGCAGAGGATTGGCAAAAACGTTATCAGTTGTTAGATCAAATGCCTGATCCAGAAGTAGAAGATCTTCCTTTACTTGAAAAAGCATTGGAAGATGAGCAAATGTCGATACGCCGTTTAGCAACGGTTTATTTAGGGATGATTGAAGATGTTGCAGTTGTTCCTTATTTAAGTCGGGCATTAAAGGATAAAAGTGCAGCAGTTCGTCGTACAGCAGGGGATTGTATGAGTGATTTAGGCTTTGTAGAATTTGAACCTGCGATGATAGAAGCGTTAAAGGATAAAAACAAACTTGTTCGTTGGCGCGCAGCAATGTACTTATATGAAACAGGTACGAAAGCTTGCTTAGAGGCGTTACACGAAGCTGAAAACGATCCGGAATTCGAAGTAAAACTCCAAGTGAAAATAGCCATTGCCCGCATCGAACAAGGCGAAGAAGCAAAAGGATCAGTCTGGAAGCAAATGACCGAAAGATAATGTACCAGGTACCCAAACAATTCTGAAAATTGGGTGCCAGAATTCCGTGTACCTGGTACGCAAACAATTCTGACAATTTAAAGGGGAGCGTCTCATAGCACTTGGAGACGCTCCCTTTATTATTGTGCAAATTCCTTTTCTGTTTCGATATTTGGCCGACTTTTTGGGTTCACGATTGTAAATAATATACCAGCGAAGATTAATAGTATTCCTAACGACTGTAATATCGTCGGTCTAAAATCTAATAAAATCGTATCTAGCAAAATTGCAACTACCGGATCAACGAATGTTAGTACAGAAATGAGTACGGTTGGTAGATTTCGAATACTATCAAAGAATAAATAATAAACGAAACCTGTATGAATCAATCCAGTACCTAAAATATAAAGCCAATTTACTGTAGATAATCCTTCAAAAACGGAAAAATGACAGAACGGTAAAAGAATTACAATTCCTACGATTGTTTGCAGGAATGTAGTCGCGTATGGCGATAAAGTATGTAATGTTTTACTCGTAAACATCGTCAATGCATAACAAATTGCAGACAACAGCGCCCAAATAAAGCCTGAGTTCATAAATTGTTCGATGGATTGAAAACTTTCAATGCCAACAATAAAAATACTTCCGATAAAACAAGTAATCGTAGCGAGCAAACCTCGAATTGTCAATCGTTCCTTCAAAATGAACGTTCCTAATAATAATACGAAAATAGGTGCTAAATTATAGATGGAAATCGTAATAGAGATGGCCATCTCCTCAAAGGCCTTAAATAAAAACACCCAGTTTAATACGAGAAAGACACCACAAAGTAATGTTTGTAGCACTTCTTTTCTATTCCAATTCTCAGTTTTATGACTACCAGTAAAATACCACATGGCGCTTAAAAATATAGTTGCACAAATACAGCGAACAAACACAAGTTCAAGTGCTGGAATTCCTGTATTAATCGTAAAAAATCCAATGGAGCCAAAAATCCCCATTGATATCGTTAACTTAATCATAGCAGATACATTCATAACAATAGCCTTCCCTCTTATAATATTGTACCAGGTACACACACAATTTGGTACAATTCTGACAATTTAAAAGAAATTTGTTATAAAAATTGTTGACAAAGTTTAATTTTAGGAATAATATTATAAATCGTAATCATTACTATTTATTAGGGAGGAAAATTATGCGAGTTCAAGTTACGTTAGCATGCACAGAAACAGGCGATAAAAATTACATTACAACTAAAAACAAACGCAATACACCGGAGCGTTTGGAATTAAAAAAATACTCACCACGTTTAAAAAGAGTTACGTTACACCGTGAAACAAAATAAATAACATTAAATTTTTTTACACTTTTTTAAAACGTAATAATTACGATTAAGGGGTTGTGTAAATGACAAAGAAAATTCCAGTTACAGTACTAAGTGGTTATCTTGGCGCAGGGAAAACGACGATTTTAAACCATGTATTACAAAATGAACAAAATTTACGTGTTGCAGTCATTGTCAATGATATGAGCGAAATTAACATTGATGCCTCCCTCGTAGAAAAGGGGAGTGGAATTTCAAGAACAGAAGAAAAATTTGTTGAGCTATCCAATGGCTGTATTTGCTGTACATTGCGAGAAGATTTATTAATTGAAGTTGAAAAGCTCGCTGCTCGCGGGAATATCGACTACATCGTTATCGAATCAACAGGTATAAGTGAGCCAATTCCTGTTGCCCAAACATTTTCCTATATCGATCAAGAGCTTGGTATCGATTTAACAGCGACTTGTACGTTAGATACGATGGTAACGGTTGTCGATGCAAATCGATTTTGGGCAGATTTCCAGTCTGGTGAAAGCTTGTTAGATCGAAAAGAGGCGGTTGGTGAATTAGATGAACGAGATGTTGCAGATTTATTAATTGACCAGATTGAATTTTGTGATGTTCTTATTTTAAATAAATGCGATCTAGTAACTAAGGAACAGCTACAACGACTTGAAAAAGTTTTACGTACGTTACAACCGGAAGCGAAATTTATTCGTACTACATACGGCGAAATTAATCCGCAAGAAATATTAAACACAAAGAGATTCGATTTTGATCGGGTTTCACAGTCTGCAGGTTGGTTAAAAGAACTTGAATTAGGCCATGAAAATCATACACCTGAAACTGAAGAATATGGCATTAGTTCTTTTACTTACACACGTACGCTACCATTTCATCCAAAACGGTTTAAACAGTGGGCAGAAAATATGCCAATTGAAATTGTCCGTTCAAAAGGGTTTATTTGGAGCGCTAGACATAATGATATCGCGATTCTCTTTTCGCAAGCGGGGTCAGCTGTTAATATTTCACCGCTATCTTACTGGGTCGCAGCATTGCCACATGAGCAACAGCAACAAATTTTTATTCACAATCCTGAAGTAAGGGAAGATTGGGACCCTGAATTTGGTGATCGCAAAACACAATTAGTCATTATCGGCATCGATTTACCGAAGGATGAAATTACAAAACAATTAGATGAATGCCTATTAACAGATAAAGAGTTTAATGAAGATTGGCATACATTTGAAACACCTTTTGATTGGAAGCTGAGATAAAACGTGTCGCAAAAAATAGAAATAATCATACTAAGCGGATTTTTAGGAAGTGGTAAAACGACCTTACTTAAAAATCTATTAGATCAAGAACAAAAAAACGGTCGGAAAGCGGCGGTTTTAATGAATGAAGTTGGGGAAGTTTCGATTGATGGACATTTGCTTCCCCCTCATTTTCCAATAGAAGAAATAACAAGCGGTTGCATTTGCTGCACAAGTAAAGATCAATTAGAACGAACAATTTTAATGCTTTATAAATCAAATAGACCAGATGTCATCTATATAGAAAATTCTGGAGTAGCTCATCCAATTGACGTTATTGATGCCTGTCTATCACCAATCATAGCTAATGATATTCAAATTAAGAGCGTTATAACAGTATTAGATAGTGCCAGATGGTGCAATCGACATATGTATAGCAAACCGATTCAGCGTTTAATGGAAGAGCAAGTGAAATTTGCAGATCTAATTCTTGTTAATAAAATAGATTTAATTCAACATCAGGCAATGAATGAAATATTGGAAGAAATTAACTTTATTCAGCCTAATATAAATTTCAAATTAACAACGCAAGCAAAAATGGATTTAAATTCTATCAAAACTTTAGAACACGAAAGACAAATAGAACATCAACAATTACATGTGAATCATCATTTGCATATGAATCATTTAGTCTATACATTTACAAAACCAATTGAAAAAAGCCATTTTGAACAATGGCTTCAAACATTACCGTCAAGTATTTTTAGAATTAAAGGCTTTATTCGATTTAACGAAACACCGACAAAAACGACCTTATTTCAATACGCTTACGGTGTTCCCATTTATATGAATCAGGAAATTGCTTTTCCGACTAACATTGTTTTAATAGGTCAACATTTAGATGTTGAAAGCTTAACAAAGCAATTAGAACAAATCGTTAATTAAATTATTATTGAAGGAGATCAAAATGAAAAAACAACTATTTACTGCTTCTTTACTCGCTACATCTTTACTATTTGCGGGATGTCAGTCGACAGATGAATCAAAAAATGTGACTGACAATGCATCTCAAAATGTAACGGAGAAAGACAAACTTGAAATCGTAACAAGCTTTTACCCTATCTATGAATTTACGAAAGAGATTGTAGGAGATAAAGCAAATGTTTCAATGCTCATTCCAGCTTCAGTGGAGCCCCATGATTGGGAGCCGGCTGCAAAAGACTTAGAACAAATTCAAAATGCAGATGCCCTCGTTTTTAATAATGAAAATATGGAAACTTGGATCGATGAAATTGAAACAACTGTAGATACAAAAAAATTAACAATTATTGATGCATCAAAAGGTATCGAGCTCCTTCCATTCTCAGAGGGTGAGCATGAACACGAACATGAGCATGAAGGTGAAGACCATAATCATGATGGAGAAAGTCATGAACACGAAGGTGAAGATCATAATCATGAGGGAGAAGTACACGAACATGATGACCATGAACATGAAGGAGAAGCGCATGAGCATCATCACGAATTCGACCCACATTTATGGTTAAGTCCTAAAATGGCAATTAAAGAGGTTGAAACAATTGCAAAGGAACTAGTTAAAATTGACCCAGATAATAAAGAAGTGTATGAAACAAATAAAAATAACTATATTCAAAAATTACAACAGTTGGATCAAGCGTACACTGATGCTTTCGCCAATGTGAAAAATAAAGAAATTATTACTCAACATGCGGCTTTTGGATATTTAGCAGATTCTTATGGATTAACGCAAGTTCCGATTGCGGGCTTATCTCCAGATAATGAACCAAGTGCTAAGCAATTAAAAGAACTGAAAGAATTTGCGCAACAGCACAACATCAACACAATTTTCTTTGAAGAAAACGCGTCATCTAAAGTTGCCGAAACTCTTGCCAATGAATTAAATGCGAAAACAGCAGTGTTAAATACTTTAGAAGGTTTAAGTGAAGAAGATCAAAAAAATGGTGCTACTTATATTAGCATTATGGAAGACAACTTAAAAGTATTACAGGAAGCTTTGAAATAAAGGATGAAATAAGATGACAGAGTCGTTTATCGGTTTGAAAAATGTGACATTTGGTTATATGCAAAATATCGTAATTGAAAATCTATCATTTTCAATTAAACAAGGGCAATTTGTAGCGATAACTGGTGAAAATGGCGCTGCAAAAACAACAGCTATGAAACTATTAGTAGGACTTTTAAAGCCATGGAAAGGGACTAGACAATGGCCTACACAATTAAGCGCAAGTTATGTCCCACAGCAAATTTCATCCATTGAACAAGATTTTCCAAGTACTGTTTTTGAATTTATTCTTTCCGGTTCATGGAAATTAAAAAAATGGTACGAGCGTATATCAAAAGAAGATATAGAAAGAGCAAAAGAATTAGCTGATCAATTTGAATTACAAACTGTTGTAAATCAGCCGATTGGAAAACTATCTGGAGGACAAAAGCAAAAGGCATGTATTGCAAGGGCTTTAATGGAAAATCCACCAATTCTACTATTGGATGAACCTACTACCGGCATGGATGAAAAGATGCGCCACATTTTTTATGAAACATTAAAAAGCATGTGTCCTCAAGTAACGATTGTCATTATTACACATCATATTAATGAATTACAACGATATATCGACCAAATGATTCATCTTGAAAGAAGGCAAGAACCTTGTTTGAACTAGCGTTTATGCAACGAGCCTTAGTAGCAGGAATGCTAATTGCTTTGATTGCACCAATTATCGGCGTATTTTTAATTATGCGAAAGCAGTCACTTATTGCAGATACATTAAGTCATATTGCTCTAGCAGGAGTGGCAATCGGTTTAGTATCAGGGAGTCACCCGGAATGGATGAGTATACTCATTGTTATATTAGGAGCACTACTTATCGAATTTTTAAGGTTTCGCTTCAAAAGCTATTCCGATGTTTCCATTGCAATTTTAATGGCTGCCGGCTTATCTATTGCCCTTTGTTTAATGTCGATTAGTCCTAGTGGCTCGAAAACGATGGATCAATATTTATTCGGTTCTATCGTAACCGTTACACAGCATCAAATTAATATATTTTTAATACTAGCAATTGCTCTATTCATCTATTTTTTAATAACAAAACGATCTCTTTATACGATGATTTTTAATGAAGATGTTGCTAAGGTAGCGGGTATTTCAACAAAGCTTCTGTCGTTTTCATTTAGCGCAGTGATCGGTTTGTTTATTTCCATGATGATTCCAATGATTGGGATGCTACTCGTTTCGGCAATTATTATTCTACCGGCTGCTATTGCAACTCAATTGACAACGAGATTTCGTTGGGTATTTGTAATAGCAACGGTCGTTTCAATCATTTGTACATTTTTAGGATTAGTAAGTTCTTACAAAATTGGTACGCCTCCAGGGGCAAGTATCGCACTATGGATGATTATAGGTATTTTAATCACGTTAATTTATAAAAAATCAAAAGAATTAGTTTTTAAAAGAATTGGAGAGTAATATGAATAGAGTTCCTGTTACTGTACTTAGTGGTTATTTAGGTGCAGGTAAAACAACTATTTTAAACCATTTATTAGAAAATCGTGATGGAAGAAAGCTTGCCGTCATTGTCAATGATATGAGTGAAGTCAATATTGATATGCAATTAGTTGAAAATCAAGGGTTCTCTAGAACAACTGAAAAACTTATCGAACTATCCAACGGCTGTATCTGCTGTACATTGCGGGAAGATTTAATGATTGAAGTTGAGAAGTTAGTAAAGCAGGGGAACATTGAAGGCATTGTAATTGAATCAACAGGAATTAGTGAACCGATTCCAGTAGCACAAACTTTTACTTATATTAATGAAGAAACCGGCATTGATTTAACTCCTCATTGCTATCTTGATGCGATGATTACAGTCGTTGATGCATATCGCTTCTGGAACGATTATGAAAGTGGAGAAACACTATTAGAACGCCGTCAAACAGATGATCCTTACGACCAACGTGACGTTTCAGATTTATTAATTGACCAGCTCGAGTTTGCAAATATTCTTTGTATTACGAAATCAGATTTAGTAACACCAGACTATTTACAAACATTTCAAGCCTTTTTAACGAAAATCAATCCAACAGCTGAGCAGTATATTGTTCGTAACGGATTAATTTCACCAAATGTATTATTAAACCGTAGATTATTTGACTTTGACAAAGCAAGTACAGGTGCTGGATGGATTAAAGAATTGAATGAGGAACATACACCTGAAACAGAGGAATATGGTATCTCCTCATTTGTATATCGTAGAAAACGACCATTTCATCCCGAAAGATGGTATGAATGGTTGGAAGATTTACCTGCTAACATTGTACGAGCGAAAGGATTCTTCTGGTTAGCAAGTCGCAATATGCCGGGAATAATTTCTCAAGCAGGCGCTTCAATCCAAATACAAGGAGCAGGGGAGTGGGTAGCAAGTTTAACTCCTGAAGAACAAGAAGTAGAGCTCCGTGAAGATCCAGCTTTAAAAGAAAGATGGGACCCTATCTATGGTGATCGCCAAACAGAGATTGTTTGGATTGGAATCGAATTAGATAAACAACAAATTGAGCAGGAATTAGATCAATGTTTGTTAACTGATGAAGAATTGAATGAAGACTGGTCTAAATTTAACGATCCTCTACCTAAATTTATAGTAAATTAAGTTGTTCTGAAACTGAGAATTTCTGGATAGCCTACTATTCATAAGTATTTGCTTAAAAAATTTCCTACGGTGGTCAACTGTAGGAGCAATTTATCTGTACCGAAAGTGAAGTCTTAGGTACAAAGGAGCCGTCCCAAAATGACTTTGAGCGGCTCCTTTTTTATATGTACTACTATGTACTACATAAAATTTGAATGTTTATTTATAGGTGATTGATTTATAAATCCAATGTATACTTAATTGCTTTTCCTAGAATCGTTACTTGATTTTTCTCATTTATTATACTCGGTTCGTATTTTGGATTATCTGGGATTAGGAATAAAACATCCCCTTGGTATTTTACTCGTTTTAGTGTGATTTCTGAATAATCGTTAATACGAACTGCTGCTATATCCCCATTTTGTACCTCGCTTTGTTCTTTAATGAGTACAAAGCTATTTTTTGGAATAGTTGGCTCCATTGAATCTTCTTTAGCTTGAAAATAGAATACACTGCTATTTGGCAAAGAGTCGATCAGTTCAAATTTATATCCTAAGAAATTTTCTTCTACTAAAATTGGCTCCCCATTTCTAATTGTTCCGAGAATAGGTACCTTCATAACATTCGGTCGAGTTTCAATTCTATTTGATAGCTGCTCTTCTGTTAAATGAGACTTAGGTATATTGAAAAAGTCCGCAATCTTTTGAATTTTATCGATTCGAGGATATTTTTCTCCTTTGATCCAGTAAGAAACAGAAGCATTACTGACACCAAGGTAATCAGCTAATACTGATTGATCAATACCTTTTTCATTTAACAATTTTTGCAAATTTTCCCCAAGTATTTCTCTAGCACTTTTCAATCAATTCACCCCTATCCCTTATATTATAAGACTATTAGTTAAAAAAATAAATAATTACAAACAAAAATGTATATTATTTCAAATTATATTATTGATTTTTAACTTTAAGTTAAATATACTGTTTGTGGAGGTGTTAAAAAGATGGAAGATGTGCAATTATCGCTTTCTACTTTACGAAATAATGCCGGTATGACACAGCAAGATGTTGCAGACAAGCTAGGTGTAAGTGTACAAACCGTAAAAAGATGGGAAAATGGTGATTTAATAAACGGTCTAGTTATTTATGCTCTAGCAAAGTTATATCGTGTTGAAGTTGATAACATCAAGGTTCCATCCTAATTTTACACCAATGAGTTCCTTTTAGAGTGGGGTATGAATTGTATGCATGCTATAAAAGAGAGAGAGTATGAATGTTGTCTAGTCAAAAATTTGAAAGCGGGACAGGTTCTATACGAAGATATAATAGTGGAAGATAATGTACTAATAAAAAAAGGAGAAATTGTTACAGAACAGACTATTTATATATTGAATATACTAAATATTCAATCTGTTTGTGTTGTAAAAGAGAATGTACAATCAGCTCCTCAAAAACTTAATCTTTCAACAGAAAAGAGGCTGACGAACATATCAAAAGAACTCCAAAATGAGTTTTATAAAATAATTGGTTTTTTAAGTTCGGAAACACGTTATGGAAAAGTTTTAAAGAATAAAGAAGACGTATATTATGTGAAAAATTTATTTTTACACTATATGAACAATCCAATTTACTATCACTTTTTATTGAAGTTTAAAGAACTCGATGAGTACAGTTATTATCATATAATAGATGTTTTCACCCTTTGTACCTTGTTTTGTCGAAAAGAGGGGATTCCAAATGTTGAAGACATTGCGATTGGTTTTTTATTTCATGACATTGGAAAACTATATACACCCGTTGAACTATTAAGGAAAAAGGGAAGACTCACAAAAAAAGAAGCCTTGATTGTTCAGGAGCATACAGAGAAAGGATATAATTTGCTTCGACAAATAGGTTTAGAAAGAGTGGCGTATTTAGCTAAATCTCACCATGAACGTTTCGATGGTTCAGGGTATCCAGAAGGGTTAAGTGGGGAAGAGTTGCCAAAAGAACTCCAAATTTTACAACTTATTGATAGATACTCTGTTATCACATTGCGTAGATCTTATAAAGAAATCGTTGCTGCATCCCACGCAATCGGTCTTTTATATAATGATTTGCATTTCTATAATAAAGATTTATTAAACCGTTTTATTGACTTCATAGGAATTTATCCAGAAAATTCGGTTGTATTACTTTCAGATGGTTCCCAAGCTATTGTTGAAAAGGTTAATTGCAATTATCCGTTACTAACTGTAGTAAAGTTATTTAAAAATAATGAAACAATAATCTTACCTATTGATTTAAGTATTACGATACAAAAAATTTTGTTCTACCATATAAACACGCCGAATGAGTTATTTAGTGAATTTTCTGATTTTCTAATAAGTGAGGATTTTTTTCAAATTGAAAGTTATCATTCTAAATTAAAAAGTCAATATGAAAAACATGAATGGTTTACTCATATATATCTTCCAATTTTTCAAGTGTTTCTAATTTTAAATTCATATAATACATTTCCTACAAATAAAATGCAGCAGGTCTGTCAAAAGTTGTTAAAATTATTGGATGAAGCATTGCTAGAATTCCGTTTGTCGAGTGATGAACATAATAAAACTTTACTTATTGTAAATGGTCAATTTAAATCACCAGCACTATATAAATTATTCGAAGGACTTTTACATTCAGATGACATTTACTCTTATATTATTTTGAATCCCGAGAATGATTCTAAGCTTCAAGATATGATTCATTCTTATGAAATCGAAAATATCATTATATTAGGGAAGCCTTTGGAGATACAATTTACGGGTAATGTAACAAAATATCATTTAACAGAGCTACAGGTTGAATCATTGTTAAACAGATTTGTCTGTACAAATCTTCGGAAAATAAAGTTGAGAAAAGCACTAAAACAGTTTAAGGAAGATTAATAACTAAAAAATAAAAGCAGTCTCAAAGCTAAAGCTTCCTTGAGACTGTTTTTATTAGTTCGTTACTACCATATTCAAAAATTCATCACGTTCTTCTTCTGTTTTTTGAACCCCATCTAAAAGTAATACGCCGACTTGGTAGCCTTTTTGATTATCTTCTACAACAAACTGTAAATTGACATCATTTACTTTCCCATCGACAGGGCATGCCCCTTTAAATTCTACAACGTTTTGATTTTTTTGTGTTTTAAAATACACCCATTTGCCTTCACTACAGTAGCTAGAAAAGGCATCTTCTAAAGTAGAGTCACTATTTTCTGTGAATGAATTGTCTTTTATGTACGATATGTATTCATTATCTGTAATTTCTTCTTTTGGTCCGTAAAAATACCAAAAGATAACAATTATAAGTATTGGTATAATCCATAAAATCGTACGTTTTGAAACGTTCTGCATTTATAAATTCTCCTCTCTCCCTTGTAAATTTATTATATCAACCTATGTACTATATTTCTATAAAATGTTGATAATTACTGCTTTAAGGCAATTAAAGTTGTTTCGTGTTAGGAAATTGCAATCTTGAAAAAATAAATTTTTATTACTATAAAAGGGAGTAGCGATTTAAATTTATATGGTAAAAATGCATTTGAAGGAGGGAATAGAAAATGGATTATTTTATGAGTATGTTAGGAGCGTATTTGTATTTTTACCAATTATTTTGCTTGCCCTACTATTAAGGTGGATTCGAATCATTCGAATAAATAGTGAAATACAAATTGAACAAAACAAAAAAATTATTTTATTACTTAAGGAACAATTGGAGAAAAATAAGTACCTATTTAAAAATCCCACAACTTTTATTATTAGATGTGGGATTTAATCATCAATTATAATTCTTCCTCAAAATAGATTTTATAAAATTTACGATTTGTTGCTTCATCGTAGCCAACTTCAATAAGTTCTTCCACTTGTTCAATATCACGGACATTTACTTGAATTTCAATATTGGAATCAAGTTTTATTTTACGTTTATAATTTTTTTCTGCTTTTTCAATTGCGCTGTCGGAAATGACTGTTTCATAAGGTTTTACAGAATTTACGATTATATCTTTTTGAGTAGATTCTACCTTTTCAAACACGGTTTCAATATAGTTATCTACATGAAACTCTTCTTCATTTCTAAAGTAATCGAGCGTTTTGTTAAGGAGACCTAATTTCTCTGTATTCGTAAAGTTCTCTTCTTTTAAAATATATTTCTTACATTCTGTTAGCGCTAAATTTGTTTTATGATAATGTTCATCGGCTACTTTCACTTTTAAAAAGCGTTCTTGCCAGTAAACAATATCTTCTTTTCGTTTTGTTTTTAAATAGACAGCAGGTAGTACGTCACTTCCCATATCGACTATGACAGCCATATTGTTTATTTTTTTAACATTAATCCCATCAATACCACCGACAGTAATTTTGTTCTGTTCGTTTTTAATATCTAGAAACATTTCTTTTTCATCAATTTTTACAATTGCAATGACCTTTTTTACTTCTGTCGCCATTAAACAATTTTCAAATAAGCCAATAAATAATTCGCCGCTTTTAATGTTTGGATGTTGGGAGGCACTATGTAAATGAGTTGCAATATTTTTTGATTGTTCGAGAAAATTAGTTTCAGAATCGAAAATTGATTTTACATATGTATATACTTCATTTAATCCAATATTTGTTTCGTGAAAGAATTCGTATTGCTGATCCCAATCTACTTTGTTAAATGACAATTGGGTAAAGGCTGCTTCTAATAACACCTCGGGACGCGCGTATGACTCTTCTCCTAAAAGGAGGGTATCACTTACATAATGAACAATGTACTGTGCTAATTTACTATCACTTACTTCTAGCATTCTCTTCACCTTCTAATCTTCGTTGTAGATACTTTACCTTAACATATATACCATCATATTTTCATGTGTTTTAAAATAGTAATCATTGTTTTTTCATGTAACCTTTAACTATAGGAGTTTATTATTTGTGCAATTGAAGCTATACCTTCTTGAATTTGCCTTTCAGAGAGACCTCCAAACCCAAGAAGTATAATTGGAATGTCTCTATGATTAAACCAATGTTGGAAGGGAGAATAAATTCGAATTTCCATTTTCTCAGCCTGTTGTATAATTTCTTCCATCTTTTGATTTTTCAAATGGAGCAAAAGATGAAGTCCTGCTCGTTGTCCAATGATTTCAGCATTGTCACCTATATGTTGTGAAATTGCATTCATTAATACCTTATGTTTGTTTTGATAAGTTACTTTCATTCGACGAACATGTTTTTCAAAATATTCCTCGCTCATAAAGAAAGATAATGCCTTTTGAATCATAGGTGAACAAGTTTGACTATAATGTTTGATACTAGTCAATCCTTTTGAAACTAGACTTTCAGGTACAATGACATAGCTACATCGTGCAGCAGGTAAAAAGTTTTTAGAAAAGGTGCCACAATATATTACCCGTTCAGCTTCGTCTAATGATTTTAATGATGGAATCGGTTGTCCGATGTAACGGAATTCACTATCATAATCATCTTCTATAATGTAACTGGAATGTTCTTTTGCCCATGAAAGGAGCTTCATCCTTTTATTAATTGGAAGCACCATACCTAATGGGAACTGATGGGAGGGGGTTACATAGACCGCTTTTGCTTTACTTTTCTGTAATTCATTATCGAAATCCCATCAACCTCAAGTGAAATGGGGAGCAATCGGCAATGTTCATCGAGTAAAACTTTACGAACTTCAGCATAGCCAGGATTTTCAATGGCGACATATTGATTATGTAACTCTAATATTCTAGTAGTGGACACTATTACGGCAAAAGAAAATGTAATCATTGAGGAAAAGATGTTTTATGAAGGAAGAAAGTTAGAGATGGATACGAAATCAAAAAGTAGGTAATCTAGGCTAATGGGGTGAACCATTTTATGACAATGACAAAGGGAATATCAATTGGTGTTGTTTTTGGTTTTGTTTTATCGTTTTGCATTTCTTTTTTATTTATGTTATTTGCGCAAGGAATAGCAGGTGGCTTTAAATCTCTATTTGGTGAGGCGTGGTTATATTACGCAACGATGATTCCGTTCCTATTAACATTTGGGCTATTAGGATTTTATTTTGTAAAAAGAAGAAACGTTTCGAAAAAAGTACTATGGCTATTAAGTTTAGAGTCGGCATTGTTTATCACATTATTTAGCGGAACGATTGGTGCTTTATTTGGGGAGTATGTTGTAAGAGGAAGAAGTCTCAGAATATAGAAGGTGGCTATACAAGTGTGAATGTAGAAGGCATGTTAATTTGGGGAACCATATATGCCTTTGTCTTGCTTCCGTTGAAGACACCACTTGCAAGGTTGATCATCCAACTATTTTTTGAATTACTTAAAAAATATAAAATAGCTTAATAAACTTACAGAAAGAGGTGAAGATTCTATATGGATCGTCAGCTCTTTTTTGTTCTGTTTTGTTCAAGTGAAATGGGAAGGAGCGTTGATTTAAAGTAAAGTTCGATTATCCCCATCAATTACAACATAGCTATGCGACACATATGAAATAACGGTGCGCCAATCGAGGTGATCCAAAGTTTACTTGGTCTTGAGAAGAGTGAAACGACAAAAATATATGCTCAGCTAAGCGGAAAATTTTGACACAATTTTTATAGTAAATATTTTTAAAATCTATTTAAATTAAAATGAGGCTCGTATATTAAAAGACAATGTCCTAAAAATAGGTTTGTGCGTCACTAAAAAAGGTAATTATGTAAGTTGTCATGAGATATGCTAATGTAATGATAAGAGACAAAATAAGGAGTGATAAACAATGAAATGGGAAGAGGTTCGTAAATTATACCCACATCAATATGTAAAACTTAATATCCTTGATTTTTACGTGGAACATGATAGGAAAATTGTAACGGACGTTGCATTAATTAATGTTATTGAAGATTCTAAATTGGCTACAAAAGAGTTGCTAAAATCAAAAGGCGATACCATTGTTTATCATACAGGTTCCGAAAAAATTGTTATTGAAATGAGAAACCCATCAGGTTTAAGAGATATAAGATTATGAAATTAGAATTAGTTAATCATTTGCTTGAAGTAGAAATGGTGATTTCTTATAAAGGGAAAACGAAGATAGTAGATAAGCTTATTATTGATACAGGTGCAACTCATACTCTTATCTCATCTGATATTGTAGAGGATATAGGTATTTACTTTGAAAATGGAGATCCTTTGGTCAGCGCTTACGGAATTGGCGGTGAAGAATATTGTTTTCGAAAACCTGTTGATTTTATTAAGCTAGGTTCTCATGAAATAACAGAAATGAAGCTGGATTTTGGGAATTTAGATGATTGGGGTATCAATGGTCTTATAGGGCTTGATATCCTAATGAACGGGAAATTTATCATTGATTTAGAGAAATTAGAGTTGGTACAAAATAATTAATAAAAATATGGTTTCCTTAGAAATTAAGTTAAAGCGTAACTTTCGAATGGGAGATACGCTTATTTTTGTTTAAGGTGCTTTCTTGTAGAAAAGATTGGAACTCATTTTCAATTCTAGGACCAAATTCTTTAGTAATGTTAATTCTTGTACAAGTCGTTTCCGTAATAAATGTAGAAAGAAATATACCGACAACTGGTCAGAAAAATAACAGGACAAAAACTAGTTGAAAGGGAGAGTGTTGGTGTGAAAAAAGTGTTGTTTGTCTATTTTAGTAGCTTGTAGCAGCAAGGAAGAAGTGGAATTAATGCGGAGACTAATCCATTTGAAATAAATAATGTATTGGAAGAAGCAGATTTAGTCGCTGAATTAACTATCATTGAGAAAGTTGAAGAAGTTGATAAGAAACCAGTTCCTTATTCTGTATTTAGCGCAGCTATTCAAAGTGTATATAAAGGAGAAATGAATAAAGAAAATATAACAATTAAACAGCAAGGTAATTCAGAATGGTCCTCTATTTAAACCTAGAAGAGGAAATTATAAAATCTACCATTTAAAAAAGTATGGGAAGTAATTCTAAATGTTGTTCTAAAGAAACGCAAGACTGCGCTACATTAAGTTTTAAATTATTTGTCAACCAACGCAATTTCATACATAAACTTCTTTCCGAAGCTCATAATAATGATGGATTTTATGGCTTGGACACCAAAATAGATGCCAAACCCAATAAGTGAAAGTCCAGACAGAATGGATATAGTACGAAGTAATTTGTTTGTTAATATTTTTCTGAAGCTGCTTGCGGTAAACGCCATCGTAAAATCCCAAATAAATAAACCAATAAAAATGGCTATTGTATATAAAATAATGCGATCAAGGTCATAGGATGAAACAGTTTTGGCAAGGATTGATCCGAAAATTCCTAGCCAGAACAGCATCGACAACGGATTGGAAATGGATAATAAAAACCCATATAAAAACGACTTTTTGTGTGAAGTTCCTTTTAATCGTTTCATTCTTACTTCTTTACCCGCGCTAATGATACTATCGACGCCGGTGTATATAAGTACAAAACAACCAAAAGACCATAATAACGTTTGCATAAATTCTGTTTCAAGAAAGTGGAAAACACCTAAATAGACTATGATCATAAAGATTGCATCAGCTAGCATGGCACCTAATCCGACGAGCCAAGCATGCCAGAAACCGTTAAAGATTCCTTTTGTTAATTGTGCTGCGTTTACTGGGCCAATTGGTGCAGCAAGGGAAATCCCTAAAAAAACGTATCCAAAAAAAGCACTCATTTTATAAACTCCTTTAGTAACTGAGAAATGGTTTGTACCATCCTATTCATTTTATGACCTTGATAGGACAAATTATGAAGTTTCGTTGAAAGCTAAATATGTTAAGGAGTAGAACTATGACTGTTTATATGTATCAAACCTTCGAAATTAAACAAGAAAAATTTTGAGCAAGTTGGTAGACAATGGGCAACTTCAACTCCTTCTAGTTGGCAAAGCTAGATTATTTTGCAAGAAGAGTTTATGATATAGCCGGGTGGCATAGCGAGCTTTATATTGATGCAAAAGACCTGCCTGAAATTGCTTCAACCGTTGAAAAGCTACCAGCAATTTCAATTGACCATTTAGGATTATCGGAAGAGGGGCTGCCTCATTTATTAAAGTTAGTAGATCAAGGAGTCCGTGTAAAAGCTACTGGCTTTGGTCGGGTAGAATTGGATGTACAAAATACCTTAAAATCAATCTATGCAATTAATTCTGATGGGCTTATGTTTGGAACAGATTTGCCATCTACTCGAGCTAAAAGACCTTTTGAGTATGCCGATATTGAATTAATTCAACAATTATTTGATGAACAAGCTGTCGATAAAATTCTATATAAGAATGCTTTAAAATGGTACTTTAAATAATTTTATTATGTAAACTTAAAAAAGGGTGTCTCAAAAACACCCTCTTTAAAAATTTAGCTACTTTAAATAAGGAATCCCATTTTTTTCGCTTCAAATGTAAGTTCTTCTCTAAACTTCGGATGGGCAATTTCAATTAAAGACCTCGTTCTTTCAAAAATCGATTTTCCTTTTAATTGAGTTATGCCATATTCCGTTACGACATAGTCGACATCGTTTTTAGATGTTGTGACAACAGAACCAGGAGTTAACATTGGTTTAATTCTAGAGACAGTATCATTTTTTGCAGTTGAATATAAACAAATAAACCCTTTTCCATTTTTCGCAAATCCAACGCCTGTCCCAAAATCCGCTTGTCCACCTGTAGAGCTGTAATATTTTCCACCAATTGTTTCAGATGCACATTGACCGTAAAAGTCGATTTCCGTTGTTGCATTGATTGTCACCATATTATCTTCCTGGGCAATTAAACGGGGATCGTTTACTTTATCAACGGACATCATCTGAATTTGATGATTATTATTCATAAACTCATATAAATTCTTCGAGCCTAAAGCAAAAGTAGCGATTATTTTTTCTTTATAGGTCTTCTTTTCTGTTCCCGTAACAACACCTTTTTGTATTAAATCATAAACGCCATCTGTCAGCATTTCCGTATGGATCCCTAAGTTTCGATGATTCCCCAATAAGCCGACGACAGCATTCGGTATGCCCCCAATTCCTACTTGTAATGTGGAACCGTGATCAATTCTTTCTGCAATAAATTCAGCAATTTTTTTATCAATTTCACGAACTAGAGCTTTAGGAAGCTCATGTAGTGGGTGATTGTATCGAATAAAGCCTTCAATTTGAGAAATATGAATTCGGTTATCCCCATTTGTTCGTGGTACATGTTCATTCACTTGAACGACAAAAGATGCCTTTTCAATAAAATAAGAAGAATAATCAGCTTCTGTACCTAAAGAAAAATAGCCATCTTCGTCCATTGGAGATACTTGGCAAACAATGACTGGATTGTTTGTTGTATTTTCCAATAATTTTGGCATTTGGTGAAAATGGTTTGGTATTAGGTCACATTTTCCATTTAAAAATGCTTTTCGTGCATACCCGCTTAGGAAATAGGATTTATAGCGAATGTTTGGAAACTCTCCATTTATATATCGACGGTCTTTTATTTCCAAAAGCTGATGGATTTTTAAAGAGGAGAAGGCGCTAGCATTTTCATCGATAGCAGATAAGATATCATCTGGCTCTCCATTTCCCATTGATACAATGATATCTTCATATTTTGAAAGTATTGATATTATTTCGGTTAAACTTTTTTCTTTTTCAGAAATAAGTTTCATTCAGTTGTTCCTGCCTTTCAGTAAAAAGGAATTTTATGATAGATAATTTTTCGATAAATTGTCTAAAAAGTGATGAATTTCTCTAATTCTCGACATTAAAAACGATTATACCAAGTGGAATTATACTAACTGTTAGTATCAGGTGTCAATTTTCTCTCTATTGACGATTATACTAGTATAATGAATTCGATCGAACGTATAACCTAACATTTAAATTGAGAACATTTAAATTAGTCAAATTTAGTCGTTTTAAGATGAATATTAATGGATAGATCTTTTCCTTGGCATAAATAAAACTGCTCGCCCACATTGGACAAGCAGTTTTATTGTGAACTCCTTTATAAAAATGAAAGTAGTTCGTTTTTGGTTAAATAATGAAAGGTGGATTGTTTACAATAAAATTACTAAGATGGAGTTTTTACCCAAAATTATGACCGATATTATTGAAAAAGCATGTTTTGATCATTTCTAAACATGCTTTTTATTCAATTATTAATCTAGCTCCAAAGGTAAAAAAGCATATTCTCCGTCCTTAATCATCTGACAATTTCGAACTGGAATAGGATGTTTAAAAATGGGCCCTTCTATTACTGTAGTATGGAATTCTCCGCCTTCTCCACATGGGTCAATACCCCGAGCTTCAAGTTCCTTCACGTATTCATGAGTTAACGTGCGCCCTAAATCGTCCTCTCGCATTCCAAGGGATAAATTAACAGTTACAATAATCGATATAAATCCTAAATCTATGAACTCTTTGACAGCTGCACGATGGTCCATTTCCCATAAAGGCATACTAAGCTTTAGTCCTACATTGTTTGTAACCTTTTCGTGCCAACAATCATGAGCAGGCATATCTAAATCTCCAGTTACTAATACTTCTGCACCTTGATTTTTAGCCCTTTCTAAAAGACGTATAAATACTTTTTCATAATCTGTCCAACTTGCAGCTGCAGTAAAGATAGGCAAACCGATCGAACTAGCTTGGGCACGTACGAGTTCAGGAGGCATTCCATGGGATCTAGAACGTTTTCCTTCTTCCTCCATCATGACGATTAGTCCAACTGCTTCTCCAACATTCATTGCTTTATATAAAGCTAACGTACTATCCTTTCCTCCACTAAAAGAAGCTATAAATTTATGCCCGTGAGCACTATTTTTCCAATCTTTTAATTTTACCATTCGTATCTTTCTCCTTTATCTATTTCACGATTCCTTTAGCCAATTTTTTATACGTTTTATAATTCTGTTTGTTTTTTGATTTTATCATGATTTGACATTACAAAAAGGGTAATTTTGCATTAAAAAAATTGAAAATTTAATGTTGAATAAAATACAAGTTCATCTCAAGAAGCTGCTTGATTGTTCTATTTTGATTATCAAAATTTAAGATCCCTAACTTACTACGTAAATAAGCATAATAATGCGCAAACAGTTCAGACTAACTTTAATTCCATAAAGGAGTGGGTTAAGTGATAAGGATTATTTATCATTTTTTAATCTTAGTTTGTGTATTTTTATTAAGTAGTTGTCAACAACCACCTTTAGAACAGTCGGGTAAGCAATTGGAAAAGCCTTTGAACCAGTACGATAGAATAAAACCATCCGATTTTTTTATAAATAAATTAATGGAGAAGCCGGTTCATTTTCTTGTCGTGGGTGTTGACTCTAGAGGTGAGGAAGAATCAAGAGCTGATAGTATTATGATCGTGCAATATTCTGCTGAAGATCGAACAATAAAAATTGCCTCTGTTATGAGGGATTCATATGTTGAAATTCCGGGATACAAACAAGATTATGGGAAAATTAACCAATCCTATTTTCTTGGTGGAGAAGAACTGCTTAAAGAGACGATCCAGAATAATTTCGGTATAAAGATTGATTATACAATAACTGTTGACTTTCATGGGTTTGCGACAATGATCGATGCAATTGTACCAGAAGGAATAAATGTAGATGTCAGCGAGGAAATGATTAAAGACATGAATTTCGATATGGAAGCTGGGGATAATACTCTTCACGGAGAAGAACTACTAAAGTATGTTAGATTCCGACATGATGATCTTAGTGACTTTGGCAGAGTAAATCGTCAACAGGAAGTATTATTGCAATTAAAAACTGAGATAAATGAAAAAATTAATTCATTGGATGGTGTGACGCAATTACCAAGCATTGTAGATACGGTAGTTAAAAATGTTAAAACAGACTTATCTGTTGGTCAAATGTTCACGTTAAGCTCCAACATTTTTTTACACCCTGTTGAAGAAATCAAGACAATGAGAATTCCCGTTACAAACGGTTATACAAATAAACAAGATGAACATGAAGGACAGGTATTGGAAATAAACTTCCCTAAAAATCAAAAGATTTTAACTGAGTTTTTCAGCGAAACAATGCCTGTTAATGAAGAGAACTAACCAGAATTAGGGTTTGGAAAAAAACTCCAATAAATAAAAGGATGTCAAATCATCATGATGAAATTGTTACTGGTTTTTTGCTTTTATTAGGAGGAAAAGTTATTAACGACGGTTGACCGGATCATAAGTAAGTTTGGATACAAAAAGACGAGTTAAAATGTAAGATTCACCACATTTTAATTCGTCTCTTATTTTTTAATACTATCTTGCTTTGTGAAATCAGTTAAGTTAGCAGGATTACCCTCATAAACTTCATGAATCCTATTTGCACACCGTTCAATAGTCGCTATTTTATTTAAAATGACATCATTCATCGCCAAATACACTTCCTCTTTCTTTAATTGCATCAATAATGAGGGCACGTTGCTCACTTAATGTTGCATACATACTATAAGCACGCATTTTTTGACGTGTAAATTCGTTGTGATCCTGAATATAAATGGGTGTACCTTGCTCAAAAATTTGCATTGTAAAGACCGTATCAATTTGCTTAATATCAACTAAATCGACTTCTCGCCCTGCAAGTGTTGCAAGATTACCTGCGAAAACGTTCACAAGATGATAGCTGCTTGTCACTGAAATAGGCCAGATCAATATCGCTCTCATCCTCATCATGCGTTACCCCTTTTGCGAACGAGCCGAATAATATGATGAAAGCTGGATTTATTTTTTGTTTAATTTAATCAATCAATTGCTTTTGTATTTCCTCAGTTAACATGCGTATCACCGTCCCTTACCTTATTATAAACCTTATGCGAAAAAATCCCACTTACATTAGCCACGGAGAACCTTGCCAAAGCTAGTTGGTTATCCGATTTCTAACTTCATGTACGTCGCATTATCTCTTTTAGTATTTTAGTTATTGTAACGAATGTTAACGATTTGGACTAGGAAGAATTAACAGAAGTGATTGACATATGAAGAGGATCTAAGAAACAATATAAGATAAAGGATTATAAATCAACAACTGAAAAAGGGGATGGGATTCATGCAATACATCATTACAGCCTATGATGGCACTGATGAAAAAGCACTCGATAGAAGATTACTCGCAAGGGAAGAACATTTAAAATCGGTAGAAAGAAGAGCGAAAGCAGGCGAGCATTTATATGGTGCTGCAATACTTGATGATGATGGAAAAATGATTGGATCGATGATGGTAGTGGATTATCCATCCAAAGAAGAACTAGATAATTGGCTAAAAGTTGAACCTTATGTAGCGGAAAATGTGTGGCAGAAAATAGACATACAGCCTTGCAAGGTAGCGCCTGTATTTATGAAGGTTAATGATTAAGGAATTTCCTAATTATCTACATTTAGTTGATCTAAAAAGGCAAGCTTCTTATTAACTAGCTTGCCTTCAGAGAAAAGAATCTGCCATTAATCTTCATCACTCTTTTTTCTATACGATAAATACTCTAAAAATCTTTTTGCCGCAAGTGAAAGGGATTTTTGTTCTCTCATCGCGATGCCAATATTTCGAAAGGCAGGAACTTCAAGCTCTTTTGCAATAATTTTGTAAGGAATCCGCTGTAAAATTAATTCGGGTAAAATACTGATGCCGAGACCGTTTTCCACCATGGACATAATGGCATAGTCATCCCATGTTGTAAAAGAAATGCGCGGTGAAATTTCGTGCTTCTCAAAAATTTCAGAGATTTCGGCTTTAGCACCTTTTTCCAATAACATAAATGGACTGTTTAATAATTCGTTAATTGGAAACTTCTCGCAATCTGCTAGGGGATGATTTTGCGGAATGACTACGTGGAGACGGTCTTGCTCCAAAAAGATCGTTTCAAATTGTGCTTTAGTCGGAAGACGCAAAAATCCAAAATCAACCCGTCCTTCTAAAATCCAATTTTCTATTTCTGTATAATCACCTAACAGCAGCTCAAAATCAATATTTGGATAATCCTTTTTAAAAATTTTAATCATATTTGGAAGCCAGTGGGTAGCCACACTTGAAAAAGTCCCAATACGGATCATTCCAGACTGCATATCGTGTAATTCCTCGAGCTGCCTTATTAACATTTCATGCTCATTACAGATTCGCTTCAATTGAGGTAGTAACTTCAAACCATCAGAGGTTAAATTAATCCCGGCTCGTCCTCTCTCAAAAAGGGAAACTCCCCATTCCGTTTCTATATCCTGTATCATACGACTAATTCCAGATTGGGTATAATTTAAGCTTTCTGCAGCCTTTGTGAAACTTCCATATTCAACTGCTTTTACAAATGCCATATATTTTTGAATATTCATTTCGTTACTCCTTGCATTCTGTTTTGTCATAGTATATATGAGAAACATTCAATTTTGTAATACCTTTACATATGCTATTCTTTTGCTATTGAAATATCAAGTTTGAGAGGGCTTGATATATACAGTTATTTTAGTAGAAGGGATGATTAAGCATGAAAAATGCATATTTCAAATATGTCATTGCATTGCTACTTTTTGGCTCAAATGGTATTGTTGCAAGTTACATATTATTGAACAGTTATGAAATCGTTTATTTGCGTACTTTAATTGGTAGTATATTTCTAATTTTCATATTTGCACTGTCAAAGCAAAAAGTACAGTTTTGGAAAAATAAATCCGACTTTCTGTATTTGATTATTTCTGGCGTGGCAATGGGTGCAAGCTGGATGTTTTTATATGAGGCCTACGCACAAATCGGAGTAAGTATCGCAACGCTTGCTTATTATTGTGGTCCTGTAATTGTCATGATCCTTTCACCACTTATATTTAAGGAAAAGATGACAACTGCTAAATTACTTGGATTTCTTGCAGTAATCATTGGAATGCTTTGTGTAAACGGACAAGCTTTTACAGAGGGGAAAAACTCTTTAGGATTAATTTTCGGGATACTATCGGCACTCATGTATGTCGTTATGGTAGTGTTCAATAAAAAAGCGACAAGCATAACAGGACTTGAAAACGCCACATGCCAGTTAGTGATTAGCTTTCTAACGGTTGCAATTTTTATGAGCTTTAAGCAAGGATTATTTGTTGATATTGTGGACGGGAACTTAATGCCTATTTTAATATTAGGTGTTGTAAATACTGGGGTTGGTTGCTATTTTTACTTTTCTTCCATTGGTCGTCTGCCTGTTCAGTCTGTGTCAATTCTCGGCTATTTGGAACCCCTTTCGGCATTAATTTTTTCGACAGCTATATTAGGGGAAAAGTTAAGCCTTGTACAAGCTATCGGTGCTGTGTTGATTTTAGGGGGTGCTGCATATGGGGAATTGTTTCGGCCGAAAAAGGATATGAAGAAGTAGGGGAATTGCTTTTCAATCGGATAAAATTAAAGTAGAGGATGCTTTCCTTATAGTGTTACTTCATCTACTATAAGGAAAGTCTATTTGGCTATTTATAAAATACACAATCTCTTCTACATCACGAAGCCATTCTGTTGCTTCAGTACCATCTATATTGGCTTTCCAAAGATTCCTTTTTGTATCAATAATTGAGGAGCCTCTTAGCCAAAAGAGCTTTTTAATGGATGGAATGTATTGAGGGGCATAATCTCCAAACCCTTTAGGTGGTCTCGTTATTTGCATTTGATTATTAGTGTCAATATTAATAGAATAAAGCACTGGAAGGGGATGCTTGCTGAAGTCATTCGTCCACTCTTGTTCTTTTATTCTCGATGCTACTAGCAAGTTGTCAGTAACCCAATTGAAATCAAGATCAGCGTAATTGTCAGGGGTGTAATTTTGTGAAACAGGCATTTCCTTTATCTTTAAATCTTTATTTTTAAAACCAAAAACAATTCTTCCTCCACCGGCAATATAGGCAAGTGTATCAGTTGAAGGTGCCCATTTTGGCTCTCCTACTTGTAAAATCTTTTCATCTAATACTTCAAAGTTTTTCCCTTCCTTGTCGATGACACATACCATATTGCTGTCCATCGACCAAGATGCGGTTGGAGATACAACAAATGAAATCCATTTGCCGCTTGGAGAATAAGATAGTTGTTCAGCATATACAGCAATTAGTTTGTTGTCCTTCGTTGTTCCGATTTCTCTTGGCAATGTGAAAAATGGTTCCACACCTCCAAAAAGAACGATATCTTCATAGTGATCGCCGACTTTTTTTGTGAACAAAGAGGCGCTTGACCAACCATCTGGACGAAGGGTGCCAGATGAAGAAAGAAGAAATCCAGAACCGTCCGGAAGCCACGTAAAGTCACTAACTCCAGTTGCAATGTTATAGAATCGATTGAAGTCTGAGATGTCTAATATCCCTCTGTCATTATAAGCAATAATATTTTTATGTGGAGCCCATTTAGGCGACAAGCCATTATAAAAAATTCTCTTATTTTCTTTCGTTTTAATATTGTAAATCCATCCCTCTGACTGCATTTATTCATTGTAAATTTCAGAGAGTGTCTCTATTTGATAAATTAGCCAATCTCCATCAGCTGACCATTGCGGCTTTGCAAATACTTTGCCAGAATCGGTCACTTGTGTTTCTTTGCCATCTATAAAGGTCCACCAATTCCCGTCCCTAATAAACGCGGCTTTCACTTGATTTTCTCCAGCTGCAGAGGGTGCTAATGGAAACAGAATAACAAAGATTAATGTTAAGAGGAAAGCTCGTTTCATAAATAGTTCTCCTTTCATGGCACATGCTTTTATTATTTTCCTAGGCAGCGGATTTATGTAAATCATTAGTATACTTTTATTAACTGCATTTGAGGTGGAGTTTTCCATTAAGAAAAAAACTAAAATCGAATGTATTTAATAATGGTATTCATTAGTGTATAATCGGAGGAATATTCTGCCATTTTTTATAGGAGGTAGGGGACTTTGGACAAATACGAATATGAGTGGGTAAAACAAACAAGACAGATTTTATTGGAACAATGTAAAGAAATAAAAGAAAATGATTTTACAAAAACGAGTGGATTTGGTTTTCAGAGTATAAGAGATTCATTCGTTCATATAGCAGGATGTTATCATGCGTGGCTTGGTTCTTTCGTACTTTCAGAAACTTCATCACCTCTATTAACAAAGGAAACAATCGAAAAGATGCAAATAGATGATATTCAACTTTATTTTCAACAAGCGGACATATATGTAGATGCTGTATTTGAACGTTTTGCTGATACATTCGATGCTATTATTGAAAAAGAACTTCCTTGGAAAGAAGGCAGTGGAACTTTTAGAAAAACACCGCGCCAATTACTAGTCCATTCTATTACCCATGAATTTCATCATAAAGGGCAAATTGTTGCAATGCTTCGTCTATTTGGTTACATTCCAAAAAATACGGATATATTAGGACTTCCTGAAAAGGATTTTACTAAACAATAATTGAAGAACTCATTTTTGAGATAAAAATTTCCGATCTTATTATTATTAAATTGGAAAGCTATGTATAATTAGTGATGTAAGTTTATATCTTTCATGTGATAATATTTTGTAGAAATGTAAATTTACAATTCATACCTAGTGAAAGTGGGAATTTTAATGGCAACGGGAACACATACAGTAGAAATTCCGGTAGATGTACAAGCAGTTTGGGATTATGTCAGTGATCTTGAAAAATGGGCAACGGCAGTACCAGCCTATAAAGAACATAAAATTATAAATGATAAACAATCGATTTGGACATTTGAAGGTAGTGTGAAAGGGATTAAAAAAACAATCCAAGCGCAAGTAGATATTACTGAATGGAATGAACCTTCAAATATTAAGTTTGAACTAAAAGGTTTATCAGATAATTTTACAGGAAGCGGTCACTTTGCGGCAGAAGATGGTAATGGTAAAACAACGATGACTTGTACAGTGGAAGTTCATGCAGGCGGATTGTCCGGAGCAGTATTAACACCAATTATTAAATGGGCTGTTCCAAAAGTAGCATCTCGTTTAACAGAATCGATCGCACGTAAAATTGTCGTATTCTCATAGTTTTTAAACTAAGTAGGAGGCAGTCCAAAAATGGAGTGCCTTCTTTTCTATGTTAAAGAAATTGGTCTATGAATTCCTATTAGAAAAAGTAAATTCACCCTTAGAAATTAAGTTATAGCGTATCTTTCAAATGAGGATAGGCTTCTTTTTGTTTTAATACTATCATCTTTCGTAACAATGACAGTTATGAAGCATTTTATTTTGCTAAGAATTAAGAGATGATAGAACAGGAGAGATGTTTCTAGAATTGTTTATTTATGGTATAATTTAGTGGGTGGCACAGTGATTTTAGGAGCAATGATGAAGTGGAATTACGATTGATGATTCGATAATAGGGAATAGCGTATTGAAAATAATAGGCGCTATCTGTTTATTAGGATTTTGGAAAACATTCCCGAAAGACAATAATTTATATTAAAGCAATATATTTTTGTTGAAAAAATGTATTGCTTCTTTTTGTTAAATAAGCTAATTCAATTATATGGGGGGAAAGCTATTTCACTCTGTAAAGATTGAGACGAAAGTGGAAGGTAAAGGGGAGTCATAAAATGAATAAACAAGTTTTCCTTATACTCATTGCTTTATTTTTGACTGGCTGCAACGGATTTTCAAATGGAACGATTGGTAATCCACAAGGTAAAGTAATTGTGGATGGAGAACAATATATCATGATGCCAGGTGATTTAGAGTGGAAAGAAGACAATGTTATCATTAGGAGTAAAAGTTCCTCAAATCTAAATGAATTAGCTGAACAATTCGAAACATTAGAAGTTGGTCAAGGGGAACCATTAAAAATTGATAAAAATCCTACTTCCATTACGGTAACGAAACTGAATGATGATGGTACAACGGATCTTATACCAGATTGATAAATCACTCTAAATATAATATATGGGAGGTATTTTGGGGAGGAAGGATGGTTTGATTTTTGGCATACTCATCTTGATTTTTATGGACTTGGAAATAATAGTTTGAAGTTAAGAAGAGAGCATATAAAGGCTCATATAATTTTATACAGCTTATTAGAAAATCTTCAAGTATTCGAAAAAACGTATCAATCTTGGATAGAATTAGTTGATGAAGACGCAGAATTAGATGGGGTTTATGTTCATACCCCTAACCCTAATGATAATAACTTCCCACTTAAGTTGGAAAATATAAAGTGGGATTGTCCTATTCCAAAACATTACAAGGATTTAATAAATCTAGATGAGTTTAAAGTAGGTTATTTTACTGGAGAATCGAATAATCTCTTCATAATTCAATCAAAAAATAATGGGATAAGATTATAGGATTTTATATAACGAGAGACTACCAATAAAAATTTAGAAGGATTACATTGTCCTATTTGACCCGTACCGTTACGCTGGGCTATCGCTATGACGAGGAAACAAAGCTCTAATGGCTCGTTACTATAATCCAGACACAGGGATATTCTAATCATTAGATTCAGTAATAGGAGATATTACGAATCCTACCACTTTAAATGGTTATAATAATCCGGTGATGTATGTGGATCCGGATGTGGGATTTTTATATTAAAGGTTCCTTAGTTTGATTACAAGCTATTCCTATAATCCTACCTTTAATTCACAAACTTTATTGCTATTTCTCCACTTGTTTAATTTCCCATCCTAAAGTTCAGGAAAAATTCAAGAGATACAAGATGAGAATATTAGACGAAGGTTTAATATGAGCAACAGTTGAAAGACATTCAAAAGTACACTGGTATTTAGCAAAGTACATGATGCAGATTTGGTTGCTAGTGTAATAGACAAGAAACTAATTGAATTAGTCTATAGAGAACTTGAAGAGCAAAGGTTTTTTATTTGTGCCGCTGCATAGAAAACAAAAAAGCCTGTTATTTATTAGCTAAAATTAATAAATAACAGGCTTTATATGTCCTACAAATTCTATTAAATTATATTTGCCTTTTGATTTTGTATCGACCGCTTAGCTTGTGGGCGGTGATGGAATAGATAATATAGGCTAACCGATAGCAATGTAATGATTCCTGCCACCATATACATCATACTGTAATTAATAATTGAAGCGATGAGTCCCATAAAATAAGATCCTACACCGTAACCTAAGTCAAAAAATAATAAGAATGTCGCCGTTGCAATTCCTCTACGATGGATAGGGGAAAGTTTAACTGTAAGTGCCTGGAAACATGAAAATAATGCCCCGTATCCAATTCCCATTACTAATGCAGAAAATAAAACCATCTTTCCTGAATGCGCTTGACTTAACATGAGTAAACCAATACCAAACAGAAAAATGGAAGGATAATACAAATAATGTTCTTTATATTTATCAAAAGCCTTCCCAACAATTGGACGAAACAGAACAATCATCAGGGCAAATACAACAAAAAATAAACTTGCTATTTGAGTTTGATTGATTTCAGCAGTAAATGAAGCTAAAAAACCAGATAACGAGCTATAAGAAAAGGCAAGTAAAAACGCCAGTATTGAAATAGGCAATGCTTTTGGTTCGATAAAATCACTTAAATGCATTCTTTTTTTCTTAAGCTGTTCCGTATTTTGAATTAATTGTGTAGTATTTTGTTTTTGCTGAGATACTCGTAAGGCAATCGCAAATAAAAAGGAAAGGGCTGAAATGATTAAAGCAGCTAAAAGCAATACTGTAATGTTTTTGTCTTTCCATAAAAATAGCCCACATGCAGGTCCAATCACCATCGCGAGACTCATAAACATACTAAAATAGCCCACACCTTCACCTTGTCGTGTAATCGGAATGAGTGAAGCTGCAATTGTATTTGTAGCTGTTGAGGCGAGGGCATAGCCCATTCCGTGAAGAAAGCGAATTACTAAGAAGAAAACGATTCCCACTGTCCCGAAATAACTGATCGAGGCGATTAGAAAAATAGCTAAACCAACTAGAGCCATCTTTTTACTACCAAAGCGATCTACCCATTGACCAGAGAATGGTCTAATTAGTACAATCCCGAGAGAATAAATCGTAATGGCTAAGCCCATCTGTTGTTCGTTTCCATTTAATATATCTTTCACATATAAAGGGAATGCTGTTGCAAGTATATAAAAGTTTAGTGCCACAAAAAAATTACTTAAACATACAAAAATAAAATCTTTTGTCCAAATTTTTTCTCTCATTCAATTTTTCTCTTCTTTCTTACATAAATCATTGTTCGATTTCGAACTTAAATGATTATATAGTTAATAAACTTTAATGTATAATTACAATTATTAATAATCATATAAGGTTTGCTAATATAAAGGAGTATGCGATGAATTTCGAACAGTTGGAATATTTGAAAGAAGTAATTGAAACGAAATCAATGTCTATAGCTGCTAAAAATTTGCATGTTACGCAATCGGCTATTAGCCAATCGATTTCTTTATTGGAAAAGGAATTTGGTGTGCAACTTTTTAAACGCTCACGAAATGGAACGATTCCAACAGACGAAGGGAAACTTATTATTACGAAAGTACTTGAAATTTTAAAAAAAACCGATGAATTAAAAGATGAAATTCAATCTTTAAAATCTTCCTATATTGGTGAGTTGAAAATTGCTACAGTTCCTAGCGTGTTCATGACATATTTACCTAAAGCATTGTCTAAATTTAAAAAGGATTTCCCACAAATCAAAGTGACGATTATGGAAATGGAAAATAAAGAGGTGATGGAACAAGTGAATCAAAACAAGGTAGATTTGGGCTTAATTGCTTTATTTAATTCTATTGAGCACAAATTTCCTGAGCATATTGTATTTCACTCATTTCATTCTCAAGGTACATTTAAAGTAATTGTTCCAAAAGACTCTATATTAGCCTTTAATAAAGAACTACAGTTGATGGATATTAAAGAATACCCTTTTGTTATATATGGAAGAAATTTCTATAATGATTTAATTGAGGATTTTGAACAACGTTACGGTCCATTAAATATTATTTTTAAATCAACAAATTCAGAGGTCATAAAGAAATCTGTATCAGAGGGAGTAGGAATTAGTTTATTGTCTAGTTTGATGTTAATAGACGATCCATATTTGGAAAGTGGGCGCATCATTTCGATTCCCTTAACTGGTTATCCACTGAATATTAACCTTTTATTCGGTGGAATTTATTCTAAAAATAGAGGCTAGTATAGATTAATAAAAAAATTTCTAGAGTATTTTGAGGTGTAATTAGGTCTTAAAAAGCTATTATGATTTGAAATTTAAAACATGTTATATTCAAATGTTGATAAAAGTATTAAAATTGGAAGTTAGAGTTCTTTAGAGGTATATAGAAGATTTAGCAATTGTCTATTTAATTAAGTATTGACTTGAAAATTACCTGGTTTAATAATTAATCAAGATTCTGCTAATGAAAAGAGATGTTTAAACGAATAAAAATGAATGTATGGTAGTTAAGGAGAATGTAAGTTGGTTTATTTTTTTGATTTTGTTTTATTAGTACTTATTTATTTTTTTTGGTTTTTTCAAAAGTGGAAAAAAAATTCGAGGAAAACTTTGAAAATAAAGACCGTGATGTATTTTTACATTGTGATGGTTTTGTTTGTAACTATTATGCCATTTACTATTGCATTAAATGAAACGAATAAATGGTTTATGGAAACTGCGAATTTTATTCCATTTAGAGATATAAGGTTAGGATATGCTGGTGCAGTTCGAGAAATTATTTTAAACATCATTATGATGATCCCCTTTGGATTTTTATATCCAATTATTAAGAAAAAAGGTGTAATTAAAACCGTTTTCACAACTTTGTTTTTTAGTTTACTAATTGAAAGTACTCAATTAGTTAGTGTATGGTGGGGAAGTGTTGATACTAGAATTTTTGACGTGACCGATTTAATTACAAATACACTAGGTGGTTTAATAGGATTTCTTCTATATAAATTACTAAAACTAATAAATTTAAAAATTAAATAAAACTATTCATATATTCATTAGAAAAGCCATACCACTAAGTATAACCATTGGAAGGTGATTAAGTGGAATGTGGCTCATAGGATTTCTTAGTAATGCTGGAGGTATGCTGGTCGGGGGAATTATTGCCTGGCTTTTCAAAAAACTACACCAAAAAGTAAACAACATTTACGCAGTCTGTTCAGGATTAATTTTAGGGCTAATTAGTATTGAAATTTTACCAGATGCAATTGATTTAGGTGGAACGGTTATTAGTTTTATTGGTTTACTTATAGGTATACTAACATTTGATTACATACATAAAAGTGTTCATCGTGGCGAGCAGCTTAAGTTTGATATGAAAGAAAAAATGTATGATCGCACGGGTTTAATAGTCATGCTTAGTCTATCTATTCATAACTTGCCCATGGGTATTATTCTTGGAGCAAGTCACAATGAAGAACTAACAGAGACGGTATTACTTACTCTTTTTTTTCACAGTATTCCAGAAGGAATCATCTTATTTATTCCGTTAGTTTGGGGAAGTATAAAAATTTTTAGTTGGTTACTTATTTCCTTTTTCATATCGATTCCAGTTATTATAGGTGTCTTAATTGGTAGTTTTATTGGCTTTGAATATAATGTAATATTGGCATTAATCGTCAGTTTTACTGCGGGTAATTTATTAATGGTCATTATAAAAGAATTATTATTTGTGGCTTTCAAAAAATCTTCTGTATTCTCTATTACATTATTGTGTCTGATAGGATTTGGAATAATATGTATTTATTTAAAAGTCGTATGAAACGAATCTATAAAGGCCTTACAGCTAATTTGATATGTGCTGTAAGGTTTTTCTTTATATATGAAGACTTTTTTCGAGTGGGGAGGACCTTATTTTAAGGTGATAGTAGAGCAAAGTAACCAATATAATTAAGCGACGTCATATACATAGTATTACTTAATTGGAAACTGTTTACGGGTGGAATAAATAGTAAAGAATAAGGTAGGTCTAGTTAGGATGGTGGATTGGTGAAGGAAGAAGATTTAAAGTTGAAGGCAGATTTAATTGTAAAGAAAATGATTTTTAATATATTAAAATTTAGTATTTCTTTATTAATTAGTGCATATATGTTTGAGTGGTTTGAAAGTGTCTATTTTGAAAAAAATTTATGGGAATCGTTACTTCCTAGTCCTTATGAAAAATATGTTTTAGGACCACTTTTTTTCATGTTTTTTAGGTGTACCATTAGTTATCGCTATGGATCTACGTCAAGATTTTGGACACAAAAAAATTAAGTTTTTGTTCTGCGCAACAACCATTCATGGAGTGTTCCACATCCCAAGTAGCTTGTCAAAGTGAAAAGAGCCTTTGACAAACTACTCGG
>JAEXYZ010000051.1 GCA_023405135.1 Bacillota bacterium
GAGGCTGGGACATAAGTGAATTTTTTTAACAAATTTGCTTGTAACAATAATAAGAATTGGACATTTTGAAAATTGATTGGAGTGAAGGGGCGACTCCTGCGGGAACAGCCCGTGACTCGAGACCCCGCAGGAGCGTAGCGACGAGGAGGCTCAGGGCCAGCCCTGGATGCGCGTCCCCGGAACGGAAATCAATTTTCTCAATATCAAATAAACACCATTTTTCTTATAAAGAAAAATGGTGTTTATTTGTTTTGTCCCAGCCTCTTTTTATTTTTAAAATATTAAAATTTTTATATATTTTGATATTTTTCTATTTATTCTGGAAATTAATTATGATATATTGAAAATATTACAGTAATACTAAAAAAGGTGGTGCAAAATTGGAGGAAGTTTATTCGAAGATTAAGGAGCTTCGTGTAAAACAAAATATGACACTAAAAGATCTAGCAGAAAAAACTGGTTTGTCATTAAGTTTTATTTCTCAGGTAGAGCGTGGAGCTACTTCTCTTTCTATTACATCTTTACAAAAAATAGCGATTGCTCTTGAAGTAAGTATGAATTACTTCTTTGAAGAAGAGGTGAGAGCTGAAAATTATGTCGTACGAAAAAATGAACGACATGAGTTTACTACAAATTTCGGAAGCCAAATCTATTCTAGACTAGCTGGTAGTTTTGGTAATCGAAAATTAGAGCCTTTATTAGTCACTCTTCCCCCTAAAATTAAAGAGGAACAACAGTATTCCCATAATGGTGAGGAATTCTATTATGTTTTAGAAGGGCAAGTCATTTTTTATTTAAATGGAGAGAAACATCATTTACATGTTGGAGATACGATTCATTTTCCATCATCTATGCAACATCAATGGGAAAATCCATTAGAAACAAATTCTACAGTACTTAGTATTGTCATACCAATTATTTTTTAAGGAGGATATAAATGAGAATAGCAACAGATATTGGAGGTACTTTTACAGATTTAGTGTATGTTGATGATTTGGGGAATTTTGGGATTGCAAAAAGTAGCACTACGCCACCTCATTTTGAAAATGGTGTAATTGATGTATTAGATAAAATAGGTGATGTCGGTAAAAATAGTGACATGTTTATTCACGGCACAACGGTTATTATTAACGCATTGACAGAACGCAAAGGAGCAAAAACAGGATTAATTACGACAAAAGGATTTCGTGATGTATTAGAAATTGCACGTGGAAATCGGCCCGATTTGTTTAACGTAAAGTATATTAAGCCAAAAGCATTTGTTGAACGTTATTTAAGAAAAGAAGTATCGGAACGTCTAAATTTCAAAGGTGAAGTCATTGCTCCACTCGAACGTTATGAAATTGAAGAAATTGTTGAAGAGTTTAAAAAAGAACAAGTGGAAGCGATAGCAGTTGCTTACTTACACTCATACGTAAATCCAACCCATGAAATTCAAACAGTTCAATGGATTCGTGAGCTTTGGCCGGAAGTGAAGGTAACAGCTTCAAGTGAAATTACAAAAGAATGGCGAGAATATGAACGTACGAACACAGCCGTTTTAAACGCATATGTACAACCAATAGCAGGTGAGTATATAGAAAGATTAGAAAATAGTATATCTGAAAATTCTAACTTTAAACAAAGTTATATAATGCAATCAAACGGTGGTACATCAAAGTTTAATCGAGCAAAAAATTCACCGATTACTATGGTTGAATCAGGACCTGTTGCGGGGGTTTTAGGAGCAGCAGTATTAGGTGAATTTATTGGTGAAAAAAATATTATTGCATTTGATATTGGTGGAACAACAGCAAAATGTTCATTAATTGAAAACGGAGAAGTAAAACTATCAACAGATTATTATATTGAAAAAGATAATCGAAATGCTGGTTATCCAATTAAAACACCAGTTGTTGATATTGTTGAGATTGGTAATGGTGGGGGTTCTATAGCATGGATAGATGAAGCTGGCTCTTTGAAAGTTGGACCACAATCAGCAGGTGCATACCCAGGACCAGTTGCTTATGGCTTAGGTGGAACAGAACCTACTACAACGGATGCTAATTTATTAACAGGTCGCCTTTCAAGTAAAAACTTTGACTATGAGGTAGATTTAAATGCAGTTCGTGATGCAATAAATAGTAAAATTGGTCAGAAATTCGATATTTCAGCTGAAGAAGCAGCACTTGGCATTATTCGAATTGCTAATTCAAATATGCTAAATGCCCTTAAATTAATTTCTGTTCGTAAGGGATATGATCCACAAGACTTTACACTCATTGCTTTTGGCGGTGGGGGTTCAATGCATGCGCCAGCATTAGCATTAGAACTAGGTGTGAAAAAGGTTGTTATTCCAATTGCATCACCTGTTTTCTCTGCATGGGGAATGTTAATGACTGATTTGCGAAATGATTATATTCAAACTTATATAAAAAAAATGGACGAGTTATCAGTAAAAGAGCTTGAATCATTAGTAAAAGAAATGGAAACAAAAGCATTATCAGAATTTTCATTCGATGGTATTGATGAGAGTTTAATAGACTTCAGATTATATTTAGATATGAGATATCTCGGGCAGGAACATACAGTAAAAGTACCAGTAGAATTAAGCGATTTATATAATAAAGAACGGATTGTTAACGAATTCCATCAGCTTCATAAGAAAAACTATACGTTTAATTTACCAGAGTCACCAACAGAAATTGTTAATTTCCACTTAACGGCTTTTGGGAAAGTAAAAAAGCCACAACTAAATGAAATACGTATAGAACATGAACTTGATGTTGCGAAAAAAGAAGATCGAGAAGTATATTTTGAACAATTAGGATGGGTTTCAACACCTGTTTATGACCGGGATTTATTACCTACAGAGTTATCAATTTCTGGACCAGTCATCATAGAGGAAAAGGCAGCAGTAACGGTAGTCTATCAGTCTCAAAAAATAATGAAAGATATTTATGGCAATTTGATTATCGAAAAGGAGGAGAAATAAATGACGATGAATGTAGTGAAGCTTGATCCATTTACTTTGGAAATTGTTAAAGATGCCCTACTGGCTGCCGGTGATGAAATGTTCATCGCTTTGGCGAGAACATCAATGAGTCCTATTATTTATGAAGTACTAGATTACGCAAGTGGATTAACTGATGCAGAAGGTAATCTGCTCACACAAGGTAATGGTGTAACGGGATTTATCGGGATGTTATCGTTTATGGTAAAGGAGACATTGACTAAATATCCGGGAGACAAACTAAAGGAAGGGGACGTCATTATTATTAATGACCCGTACCAAGGTGGAGGTTCCCATTTATCTGACGTTGGATTAGTTATGCCAATTTTTCATGATAATAAATTAATAGCTTTTGCTGCAAACAAAGCACACTGGACAGAAGTGGGAGGTAAGGACCCAGGCTCCTTTACAAATGATGCAGTAGATATATTCCAAGAAGGGTTACAGTTCCCTTGTATTAAGCTTTTTAATGAAGGAGTTATAAACGAAGCATTAGTAGAAATCATTTCCTCGAATGTCCGTTTTCCAGATTTATCATTAGGCGATATGTATGCGCAAGTTGCAGCGCTAAAAACAGGAGAAAAACGTGTAAAAGAGCTATGTGAAAAATATTCGTCTGAAGTTATTCAATCAGCAATTACGTATCATTTAGATCACGGTGAAAAAATATCAAGAACTGAATTAGCTAAATTGCCAAAAGGGGATTTTTATGCGGAAGACTATATCGATACGGATGGAATCGGTAATGGCCCTTTCCCAATAAAGGTTAAAGTTTCGATAACAGATGATGAATTTATTTGTGATTTTAGAGGTAGTTCTCCGCAAGTACCGGGACCTATGAATTGTTCTTTTACGGGGTTAGCATCAGCAGTACGTGCAATTTTTTTAGCAATTACAAATCCGGATATTGATGTGAACGATGGTGTTTTTAGACCTTTAAAAATTATTGTAGATAAAAAGTCTATTATGTCTGCTGAAAGACCAGTACCAGTATCCAATTACTTTGAAACACTATTAGGAAGTTTAGATTTAATTTGGCAAGCGCTAGCTCCACATATTCCGAATCGATTATCAGCAGGTCAATTTTTATCTGTATGTGCAGTTACTTTATCTGGTACTCATCATGAAGATGGGGAACCATTTTTAATCGTAGAACCTTCTGTCGGAGGTTGGGGAGCATCAAATAATATGGATGGAGCTTCAGGACAATTTTGTTTCTCAGACGGTGAAACTTATAACGTTCCTATAGAAGTAGCAGAAACTCGATATGGTGTCATGGTGGATGAATACAGTTTAAGAATTGATGGAGATGGCTCCGGTGTAGGTGAATATGTAGGAGGTAAAGGAGTTATCCGTTCCTATCGTGCAATGACTGATAATCAATTAGTGACAGTTACTTTTGGACGCAATAAGTTTTTACCTTGGGGTGTAAATGGAGGTCATCAAGGTTCTCCAAACCAATTTATCATTAAAAAAACAGATGGTACTGTTGATGGACCATTTGGAGTTTACCCAAGATATAAGCTCATGCAAGGTGATGTTGTACAGCTTATGACTGGTGCAGGTGGGGGCTATGGTGATCCAAGTTTAAGACCACCAGAAAAAGTTGCGGAAGATGTGAAAAATGGCTACTTTACAATCGAAGAAGCTCTAGAATATTTCGGTGTAGAAATAGATTCGGAGACTTATAGCTATAGAAAAATATAAAAGAGGTATATCAAATGGAAATTCAAAAAATTTTTTCAAGTTCACAAAACGTAGAAGATTTATTTAACAAAAGCTTTGAAAATACTCATGTGCGTTTTGGTATTGCAACGATACAACCTGGAGAGAGACTTCCAAAAGAAGGGTTAACGTTCCATGAGGAAAATGAATTCTCGTATATTATGAAAGGTACATTAAAGGGAGTATCAGGTGGTGTTCCATATTCAATTCAGGCAGGGGAGGCTTCAATAATTCCAGCAGGGGAACAACATTGGTGCGTAAATGAAGGCAATGAACCGGTTCAATTAGTCTATGCCCTAGTAAAATAAATGGATGGAGGAGTTTCTATTGAATAATGTAGAAGATTCTGCACGTGTAGGACAAAAAGAAGAAATTAGTTTTCTTAGTAATGATCCTGCTTTGACCGAAATTCCGCTAAAAGAACGACAACATTGGATTACACCAGCGATGATTTTTGGAGGATTAGAATTTACAATACCAGTATTAATGGTTGGTGCTTCGTTAGCAGCGAGCTTTGGGTTATCGACAATCCTTTTAATATTAATAATAGCGCTTTTTGTGTTCCAATGGACTGGCAATGCGGTGGCGGGATATATAGGTGCAAAAACGGGTAGATCTTCATCTGTAATTGCAAAAACTAGCTTCGGTACTACTCAAGCACGTGTTATTGTTGGTTTAACAATATTTGTTGTGTCTCTTGGTTGGTGGGCATTACAAACAGCAGTTGCCGGGAATGCGATATCCGCCATGTTCGGAATTGATTATACGACACAATATTGGAGCTGGGTACTAATTACTGTTATTGCAGGATTATTATTTGCTTTACCATCCATTATTGGATATAACTCAATGAAATGGACAGATTATTTAGCAGTTCCAGCAGGATTAATATTAATAATTGGTGGTATCTACTTATCATTAAAAAATATTGGTTTATCGACAATTACCTCATGGAATCCAGAACCAACAATGACGTTTGCTGCTGCAATAAGTTTAGTAATTGGTGTAAATGTTTCTCAATGGGTGATTGCTTCTGATTATACACGCTATGCCAAACCAACATGGAAGGATAATTGGTTAATTCCAAGTGGTATTGTGCTTGTAGGATTACCATTGTTTATCGTTGGGGCAATTATGTCAGTAGGCGTTGGCGACGCGGATATTGTAAACGTAATGATGAATTTAGGTTTTCCAGTTTGGGGCTTTTTAATTTTATGGCTTGCTACATGGACATCCCAAATAGTAAATAACTACAGTATGGGTTTAGCACTTGCAAATGTATTAAATATAAGCTCAAGTAAAGGACGAGCTATTTTAACATTAATCGGTACATTAATTGCTATTGTCATTGCAATTTTAGGGATTCTTGATTATTTTGAAGACTTCCTATATTTAACAGCTTTACTTTATCCAGCAATTGCAGGTGTATTATTTTCTGATTTCTTTTTTATTCGTAAACAAAAGTGGGTTGAAATTCCAGGTTGGAACTGGATGGCTACAATTGCAGTAGTTATTTCGGTAATTGTTGGATATTATACCCAATATATTCATCCAATGGGTTTACCGGCGATTCAATCACTAATAGCTTCCATGGCAGCATATATTATTGCTATGAAGATTAAGAAAAAAGTAGCTCCAGATTTGTTTACTGAATAAATTAAAAAGACAAAGGAAGTTACCAACTATAGACTATAATATTTTGAAACATTAATTAAATAAACCTCTTATTTTAAGAAAGAAGTAAGCTTTTACATGGCTTGTTTCTTTCTTTTATTTATTAAAAACAGATTGCTCAAATGTTATGAGCAATCTGCTTAAATAATTTCTGATATAAAATTTAAAAAGTTATGTTTTCCTAATAATTAAACTAAAGGTCCACCTTTTTTCAAGATTTCTTCAGAAACGTTAGAGAACTTATTGAAGTTTTCTTTAAATAAATCTGCTAAGTATTGAGCTTTTTTATCGTATGCCTCTTTATCTGTCCAAGCAGCACGAGGATCTAAAACTTCGCTAGGTACCCCTTCAACTTCTGTTGGGATATGCAAGCCAAAAATTGCATCTTGCTTAGTGGCTACATCGTTAAGTTTACCATCAATAGCAGCACGAACCATTGTACGAGTATATGAAAGCTTCATACGGCTACCAACACCATATTCTCCACCAGTCCAACCAGTGTTTACTAAGAATACTTGAGAACCGTGTTCATCAATTTTTTGTCCTAACATTTCAGCATAACGAGTTGCTGGAAGTGGTAAAAATGGTGAACCGAAGCATGTAGAGAATACAGGCTCAGGAGATGTTACTCCACGTTCTGTACCTGCTAATTTTGAAGTAAACCCACTTAAGAAATGATACATCGCTTGTTCTTTTGTTAATTTACTGATTGGAGGTAGTACACCAAAAGCATCGGCAGTTAAAAATACGATTGTTTTTGGGTGACCTGCAACAGAAGGCATAACAATATTATCGATATAGTGAATTGGGTATGCAGCACGTGTATTTTCCGTTAATGAACTATCATCATAATTTGGAATACGAGTTTCTGGATCTACCACTACGTTTTCTAAAACTGTACCGAAACGGATTGCATTATAAATTTCCGGCTCTTTTTCAGCTGAAAGGTTGATTGTTTTTGCATAGCATCCACCCTCAATATTGAACACGCCATTATCAGACCAACCATGCTCATCATCACCAATTAATTTGCGATTGCTATCTGCTGATAAAGTCGTTTTACCAGTACCAGATAGTCCGAAGAATAATGCAACATCTCCAGCTTCCCCTACGTTTGCAGAGCAATGCATAGAGAAAATACCGTTTTCTGGTAATAGGTAGTTCATAATACTGAAGATTGATTTTTTCATTTCTCCAGCATATTCAGTACCACCGATTAAAATAATTTTCTTTTCTAATGATACGATAATGAAAGTTTCAGAATTTGTGCCATCAACTGCTGGATCTGCTTTAAAGCTTGGAGCTGATACAATTGTGAATTCTGCAACATGAGAAGCTAATTCTTCTTCTGTTGGACGGATGAATAATTGATGACAGAAAAGATTGTGCCAAGCATATTCATTCACTACTTGAATAGAAAGCTGTGAATCTTTATCAGCTCCAGCAAAGCCTTTAAATACAAAAAGCTCATCTTTTTCTTTTAGATAATTTACAACTTTTACATAAAGGTTATCAAACACTTCAGCAGAAATCGGACGGTTTACATTACCCCAGTCGATTTTGTCTTTTGTGCTCTCTTCAGTTACAATATATTTATCTTTAGGAGAACGACCTGTATATTTTCCTGTTTCAGCTACGATTGCACCGTCTACAGTTAATACAGCTTCTCCACGTGCAGTAGTTTTTTCTACTAACTCTGGTACTGAAAGTTGAACTTTAATGTTACCACCGTTTAATAATTCCTTCAGTTCATTTGCAATTTCTACTGAATTCATCGATTAAATACCATCCTTTTTTAAGTATTCCCACTAACATGGGAGGTTGTTTATATATCAAAAATAGTATAACACATTGATTTAAATAATCTATACTAATGGATAAATTATTTTTTAATTTTTAAACATTTCAAGAATTAGACAAAAAACGTTTGACAACGGCGCTTACTTTACGTAACATGTTGAGATGAACGGATACTCTTATCCCGAGCTGGTGGAGGGTCAAGGCCCTATGAAGCCCGGCAACCTGCATTATATAGTACTATGTAATGTAATGCGATGGTGCCAACCTGATGCAAGGGACTATACCCTTGAACGATAAGAGTGAAAGGTAATGGTACGAAACGACAATTCCTTTTACTCATGTCAATAAACGTGAGTGAGGAATTTTTTTTTTTCAATTCAGAACACAATGAAAATTGATAGTGAATCTACCTATTTTGATGTGCCTTTCTAAATCCTCGTGTTAAAAAGCAGCAACGGCTTGGAGTCCTATTGATAAGCGGACTTAACATGGGTAATGAGTACCGTATCAAAATCGAGAAATGTCTCGCTAAGATAATTAGGAGGAAACCAAATGACAAACCGTCGACTGTTTACATCAGAAAGTGTAACAGAAGGGCATCCGGATAAAATTTGTGACCAAATTTCCGATGCAATCTTAGATGCAATTTTAACAGAAGATCCAAACGCACGTGTAGCTTGCGAAACAACAGTAACAACTGGTCTAGTACTTGTTGCAGGTGAGATAACAACTTCAACTTATGTTGATATACAAAGTGTTGTGCGAAATACAGTAGCAGATATTGGCTATACTCGTGGAAAATATGGCTTCGATGCTGAAAATTTAGCCGTTCTTACTGCAATTGGTGAACAATCACCTGATATCGCACTAGGCGTTGACCAAGCATTAGAGGCACGTGAAGGTTCAATGTCAGATGAAGATATTGAAGCAATCGGTGCAGGAGACCAAGGATTAATGTTTGGGTATGCTTGTAATGAAACACCTGAGTTAATGCCTTTACCAATTAGCCTAGCGCATAAATTATCAAGAAGATTAGCTGAAGTTCGTAAATCTAAAGAAATTTCATATTTACGTCCAGATGGTAAAACACAAGTAACAGTTGAGTATGATGAAAATAATCATCCGAAACGTATTGATACGATTGTTATCTCTACTCAACACGATGAAGAAGTATCATTAGAACAAATTCAAGAAGATTTAAAAGAAAAAGTGATTCGCGAAGTTGTTCCGTCAGAATTGATTGATGAAGATACAAAATACTTCATTAACCCAACAGGCCGATTTGTAATAGGTGGCCCTAAAGGTGATGCCGGTCTTACAGGAAGAAAAATTATTGTCGATACTTATGGTGGTTATGCACGTCATGGCGGTGGTGCATTCTCAGGTAAGGATCCAACAAAAGTAGACCGTTCTGCCGCATACGCTGCTAGATATGTTGCTAAAAATATTGTTGCTTCAGGGTTAGCTGAACGCGCTGAAGTTCAATTAGCTTATGCGATTGGTGTTGCTCGTCCAGTATCTATTTCTATCGATACATTTGGGACAGGTAAAGTAGCAGAAAGTCAATTAGTTGAATGGGTAAGTGAACTATTTGATTTGCGCCCGGCTGGTATTATTAAAATGCTTGATTTACGTCGACCAATATATAGACAAACGGCTGCATACGGTCATTTCGGCCGAACAGATTTAGATGTACCATGGGAAAATACAGATATCGCTGAAAAATTAAGAGAAAAAGCAGGGCTATAGTCTTTCGGGATTTTCTGCATCATATTAAAACCAACTATTGCTAGGGAAACTTAAATAAATGTAGATGCAGGTAGAAATTATTTTTACCTGCATTTATTTTCTTCTATTATAAAAGCAAAATATATTTTAACAGTATTTAGCGTAAGCCATGCAGTTCATGGAGATAGTGATTTGCCCTCGTTCGGATAAGCAATTCGGGTATTCCGATGTTCATGGACGTACTAGTAGCGACAATGGCACAATAGTTTTTTATGACAAGTAATCGCTGGAGTAGGACATGGTATTTTTACCGATGTTGGGCTATCCTAAGTCTTCTGCTTTTCTTATTAATATGGTTATTTTTGAAGGGATTTATAATATTGACCTTTTTCTACGTATTCACGTATGATTCGATCCATATCTTCACGATCCTCGCTCGTAATATCACGAACCACCTTCGCAGGGCGCCCCACGGCTAATGTATTTGGAGGGATTTTTTTACCTGGAGGCACTAAGCTTCCGGCACCAATAAATGCACCTTCTCCAATTTCAGCTCCATCAAGTATAATAGAGCCCATACCAATTAAAGCTCTTTTTCTAATTACACAGCTATGTAAAGTAACTTGGTGACCTACCGTTACTTCATCTTCTATAATTAATGGATTATTAGGACTTTGGTGCAAACAACTAAGGTCTTGAATGCTACAACGTTTTCCGATAATTGTAGGTGCTATATCACCACGAATTACAGTATTAAACCATATTGAAGATTCTTCACCAATCGTTACATCGCCAGTAATTGTGACATAATCTGCAATATAAACAGATGGGTCTATTTTAGGATTTTTATCTTTAAAAGGGTAAATCATCGAAAATCTCCTCTTTTCTAAGTATGATATATAATTATCGTATCAAATTAACTTAAGAAAGAAAAATGATAATGGTATTTGTACCCATTAAGAACTTTACATGGGTAGGAGGGGTAAAAATGTGGAAATGGGAAGCAGAAGGACAGGCAAAAGCTGTCGTTGTTATTATACATAGTGCATTTGAACATCATCGCTGGTATGCATGGCTAATTGAAAAACTGCGAGTGGAAGGTTATCACGTTGTTATGGGAGATTTGCCAGGGCATGGTGAATATTCAAGAGTACATGATGAATCGATTAATGACTACTTAATTTTTATAAAACATTTAATGCAAAATGCACTCACATATCAACTACCGGTTTTTGTAATCGGTCAAGGGTTGGGAGGGACATTGGCTATTGAATTTTTAAGGAAAAATACGTTCGAATGTGCAGGATTAATTTTAGCCTCTCCTTGGCTTTATTTAAAAAAGAATTCGAATATATTAACGAATGCTATAACAAGCTTAGGGAAAATAGCTTCAAATAAAAAGATATCGTTAGACTTTGACAAAAAAATGTTAACGAGAAATATGGAAGGTTATAATGAAATAAATGATAGCATACCTTATCATACGAATGTAACGGTTAGGTGGTATAGAGATGTTCAGCAATTATCGAAAAATATAACTTCTGAACAAGATAGCCAATTGAAACTTCCAATCTTACTAATGACGGCTAAACAAGACAAAATTTCAGATCCAATAGTTGCAAAAAAATGGCTAATAAATCAAAGTTCATCAGAAATGCAATTTAAAGAATGGCCATATAGCTACCATAATTTATTTCACGATAATGAACGGGAACAGGTGTTTATCTATAAAAAGGATTTTATAAATAATGTCATTCGTTCGCTTGGTTATATAGTAAAATAATATTTTAAAAAATAAAACTATCCTAAAATCATTTTTGGGATAGTTTTATTTTTTATTTCATTGTAAAAATAAAAGGTGAAATATTGTAATAATCTAAAAATTTATAACATTCTTATATATAAACAAGATTCTGATTTTTTATACAATATATAAAATTTATCTTGAACAAGACTATTAATTTATGTAATATAAAAAATATTCCGATAGTAACAACAATTTTCTAACAATAATCAGAGAGACAAGGGGTAGGTTTATGATTGATAATTTTGTCACGTGGTTAAACGATTTATTATGGGGACCGGTAATGATTTACGGTATTTTAGTAGTAGGTCTATTGTTTTCAATCCTAACAAAATTTGTACAGGTTAGAAGAATTAAGGATATGTTTTTCCTTATGTTCACGGGGGAAAAATCAGAAGCGGGAGTTTCTTCTTTCCAAGCAATGTCTATGGCATTGTCAGGACGGGTTGGTACTGGTAACATTGTTGGAACTGCGACTGCCATTGCTTTCGGGGGGCCAGGGGCAGTGTTTTGGATGTGGATTACAGCATTTATAGGTGCTTCCACGGCTTATATTGAATCAACTTTAGCTCAAATTTACAAAGTTAAAAAGAATGGAGTATATCGTGGCGGTCCTGCTTATTACATTGAAAAAGGTACTGGTCTACGTTGGTTTGGTGTAGTGTTTGCGGTTGCAGCTATACTAGCAGTAGCTATTTTAATGCCTGGTGTACAATCTAATGCGATATCAAGTGCTGTGAACAATGCATTCAATATTGAACCATGGATTACAGGTGTAGTAGTTGTTGTTATTCTAGCATTCATCATTCTCGGTGGGGTAAAACGTATTGCAAATGCAGCCCAAATAATTGTTCCATTTATGGCGGTTGCTTATATTTTATTAGCAATTGTAGTTATCTTCATGAATATTTCTCAAGTTCCAGAAGTTTTTGCATTAATTATTCGTAGTGCGTTTAATGCAGATGCGACATTTGGTGGTATGATTGGTGCAGCAATTGCATGGGGTGTAAAACGAGCAGTGTATTCAAACGAGGCAGGGCAAGGAACAGGTCCTCACTCAGCTGCTGCAGCTGAAGTATCACATCCAGCTAAGCAAGGATTAGTACAAGCAGCATCGATTTATATTGATACATTGTTAGTTTGTTCGGCAACAGCATTAATGATTTTATTTATGGGTACATATAATACAAATGTTGGTAGTGCGGAAGGTGAAACAGTTGTGACGAATGTAGCGGGTGCTACGTATTCTGAATTTACACAATTGGCTGTCAATGCCGCGTTTCCTACATTTAATAACTTTGGATCAGCGTTCGTTGCAATTGCATTATTCTTCTTTGCATTCACTACAATTATGGCATATTACTATATTGCTGAAACAAATGTAGCGTATCTTTTCTCGGGCAACACAGAAGGATTAATTACTTGGATTTTAAAAATTGTATTAATCGTTTCAACTTTCTATGGTGCTGTTCGTACATCAGATTTAGCGTGGAAATTTGGTGATTTAGGACTAGGATTAATGGTATGGATTAACATCATCGCGATATTAATCTTAATGAAACCAGCCTTGATATCGTTAAAAGATTATGAACAACAATTAAGAGAAGGTAAAGATCCAGTATTTGATCCAAAAAAGCTAGGAATCAAAAATGCTGATTTCTGGGAAACTTATAATAAAGAAGAAAAATAATGAAAATGAGACCGGGATAAAACTCGGCCATAAAAAATGGTAAAAAGGGGGAGCATATCAAAGTTATTTTGAAGCTCCCTCTTTTTACTTGACGCTATGTTTTCGGTACAGATAAATTGTAACGAGGAAGGGTTTGTCCAGCGCAGGAGCAAAATTGTTTTTTTCTGAGACGAGGATGGACTTGTCCACCGCAGGAGCAATACTATTAAGTAAATATTAACTAAAGAAGAAAAGGGAGTACCCAAAAAATTTTTACTTTTTTGGACGCTCCCTGTTTTTTCTTATTTGAAACTAGTTATGTCCCAAACTCTTATTGATTAGGATATTTTTTCACTTTTTCTAATGCAATAATAAATGGGGGATCATTTTTTTGATTTATAAATTCATAACGAAGTACATGCACATATTTTTGTGGTAATGAACTGACAAAGTTGAGTACTTCATCACGCTCCTCCTTGCCACCTTCATGTCCATGATAAACTACTAAAACAATTATCCCTCCAACTTTTAATAGATTTAATAATTGTTCAATTGCTTGAATGGTTGTATTCCCTTGAGTAATCACTTGATGGTCTGCGCCAGGCAAATATCCTAAATTGAATATTGCACCTGCAATTGATTGATGAACGTATTTGGATATATGCTGATGCCCATCTAAAATAACATGGGCACGTCCTAAAACACCATGCACAGTTAATCGATTTATAGTCGAATCTACTGCTTGTTGTTGAATATCAAAGGAATAAACTTGCCCAGTTTCACCGACAAGATGGCAAAGAAATAATGTATCATGTCCATTTCCAGCAGTTGCATCTACTGCAATTTCTCCTTTTTCGATAGTAGATGCAAGGAGAGTCTGTGCATATTGTAAAACACGTTGTAGCTTCATTAATTCATCACTTCCACTCTATTAAATGTTTAATCAGCAATTTTCGCTGACTGAACATATAATTTACCTTGCCAACTACCTCTGCGTTCAAGTTCAGCATCGATTCCATTTAATACTTCCCATTTATTAACGCTCCACATCGGACCAATCATTAAGTCAATTGGGCCATCACCTGTAATTCTGTGAACGATCATCTCAGGTGGGATGACCTCTAATTGGTCGGCAACGAGTTTAATATATTGATCTTTTTCAAGAAACTCTAACATGCCTTTTTCATATTGCTTCACTAATGGCGTTCCTTTTAATAAATGTAGAAGATGAATTTTAATACCTTGTACATCCAATTTTGCAACCTCTCTAGCAGTCTCCATCATCATGTCGTAATCTTCTAAAGGAAGGCCGTTAATAATGTGCGTACATACACGTATATTGTGCTTACGTAGTTTTTCAACACCTTCTACATAGGTTTTGTAATCGTGTGCGCGGTTAATTAAATTCGCAGTTTTTTCGTGTACAGTTTGAAGACCAAGTTCTACCCATAAGTATGTGCGTTTATTTAAATCTGCTAAATATTCGACTACATCGTCGGGCAAACAGTCTGGACGTGTTGCAATACTTAGACCCATAACACCTTCACAAGCAAGTGCAGCTTCAAATTTTTCTTTTAATACAGGAAGTGGGGCATGAGTGTTTGTATAGGCTTGGAAATAAGCCATTGTTAAACCGTCCTTCCATTTGTGTTGCATTTTTTCTTTAATTTTTTCGAATTGAACAGGGATTGGATCTACCCGGTCGCCTGCAAAGTCACCACTACCAGCAGCACTACAAAATGTGCAACCGCCAAATGCCACTGTACCGTCTCGATTTGGACAGTCGAAGCCAGCATCTAAAGCCACTTTATATACTTTTTTTCCAAATTCATCGCGTAAATAACGATTCCATGTATAATAACGTTTCCCATCAGATGGGAAAGGAAATGGTTGTTCTGACATTTGTTTCACTCCTCTAGCAATTATTCTAACATGTGTTTTTGCTTTATGCATGATTGTTTAATTTTGTCGAAATGCTATGTTCTTAAACCTTTTTCTTGTACTTACTTTAAAAGAAGAATACTATTATATTTTGTGATTAATTTATTGGGGGAGTAGAGTATGCCCAAGAAAGTATGGCTTTTGGTCATTGGGACATTTATTAATATAACAGGAAGTTCACTGTTGTGGCCGTTTAATACGATTTATATTCACAGCATTTAGGCCAGTCGTTATCTATTGCTGGATTAGTATTAATGGTGAATGCAGGTGCAACAGTGTTAGGTAACTTAGTTGGAGGCCGTTTATTTGATAAACTTGGTGGCTATCAATCTATTATGTTTGGAATTATTATTACAGTTATTTCATTAATTGGCATTACATTGTGGCATGGTTGGCCTCATTATGTATGGTTTTTAACGGTTATGGGATTTGGTAGTGGAATCGTTATTCCGGCAATGTTTGCTCTTGTAGGTTCCGTATGGCCTGAGGGAGGTAGAAAGGGCTTTAACGCAATTTATCTTGCTCAAAATTTAGGTGTTGCAGTTGATCCAGCAATAGGCGGTCCAATTGCTGAAAAAAGCTTTGATTATTTATTTGTTTCAAACTTAGCTTTGTATATTATTTTTCTATTAATAGCTGCTGTTAGTTATCGAAGCATGGGTCATGAAAATGAAATTGAAAGGAATCGTGAAGATATTGTTAATGACAAAGCTTCTAAAAGTAATTTATACGCATTGCTTATTTTAAGTGGTGGTATTTTATTAGCTTGGATGGCTTATTCTCAATGGTCAACAACAATTTCAACTCATATGCAACAGTTAGGTATTAGTTTAAAGGAATATAGCTTAATTTGGACAATTAATGGTTTATTAATTATTATCCTTCAACCAATTATTAGCCCAATCGTACAAAAGTACGAAAAGCAAATTAAAGCCCAATTAGTGTTTGGAATAGTTGTCATGATGGTATCCTTTATTGTCATTATTTTTGCAAGTAATTTTAAAATGTTTGCTATTGCAATGATGATTTTGACTATCGGTGAGATTTTTGTTTGGCCAGCAATACCAACAATTGCAAACATGCTAGCACCAATAGGTAAAAGTGGGACTTATCAAGGAATTGTCAATAGTATAGGTGCCATTGGACGAATGATAGGGCCGTTGTTTGGTGGGATGATTGTGGATTACTATAGCATGAATGTTTTAATGCTTGTTATATGTGGCATGTTTATTATTTCTATCGCACCCTGCCTATTTTATGACCGCCCATTAAAAGGTACCAGGTATATAAAAAATTCTGAAAATTGATAGTGTACCAGGTACGCAAACAATTCTGACAATTTGAAAGGCATTGTACAGAGGGTTGTGCAATGCTTATTTTTATAGTGTGGTGTGGCTATGGTGAAAATTTACATGGTTAGATTCTAAAATTCGTTTAGATTGTGTGTGTACCTGGTACAGGAAAGATTCAGAATTGTTCCCGAATTGTGTATGTACCAGGTACACTGTCTTTACAATTTGAAATTTTTCCATTAAAATGAAGGCATTAATAATATGGACGACAAAGAGAAGGAATAGTAGATTTTGAAGCTTTTTAGAGAGCTAGCGGTTGGTGTAAGCTAGTAAGTAGACGAATCGAACTCGCCTTGGAGTCAGTTTTAGTGAACCGGAGTAACTAAAACCGTATGCCGCGTTAAGGAATTGAGCTGAGTGATGTGTCACTAATCTGGGTGGTACCGCGGGAGTTTACAAATATCTCTCGTCCCTTCTACAGGAATGGGACGGGGTTTTTTATTTTTTAAATATTTTGTTAATTTTACCGTTTTTAGGATAATCTACTTTATAGGCAGCTTTTTACTAATTTAACGTTCCTTCATGTCGCTTTCAGCATGTTGTTTACAAAACAAGGAGGAGAGACAATCCAATGAGCTTTAATCATCAAACAATTGAAAAAAAATGGCAACAATATTGGGCGAACAATAACACATTTAAAACGACAAATGACGAATCAAAACCAAAATTTTATGCACTTGACATGTTCCCGTATCCATCAGGAGCTGGATTACACGTAGGTCACCCAGAAGGATATACTGCGACAGATATTTTATCTCGTTATAAACGTATGCAGGGTTATAATGTTCTTCATCCAATGGGGTGGGATGCTTTTGGACTACCAGCTGAACAATACGCCTTAGACACTGGCAACGACCCTGCTGAGTTTACTGCAAAAAATATTGCAACGTTTAAACGTCAAATTCAAGAGCTAGGATTTTCTTACGATTGGGATCGCGAAATTAATACAACAGACCCAAATTATTACAAATGGACACAATGGATTTTCATTCAATTATATAAAAAAGGTTTAGCATACGTTGATGAAGTGCCTGTTAACTGGTGTCCAGCACTTGGAACAGTTCTTGCAAATGAAGAAGTTATTGATGGAAAATCAGAACGTGGTGGACATCCGGTAGAGCGTCGTCCTATGAAACAATGGATGTTAAAAATTACTGCCTATGCAGATCGTCTAATTGATGACTTAGAAGAAGTAGATTGGCCAGAGTCAATAAAAGATATGCAACGCAACTGGATAGGCCGCTCAGAAGGGGCAGAAGTTACGTTTACAGTTGACGGAACAAATGAATCATTTAAAGTGTTTACAACACGTCCGGATACACTTTTTGGTGCCACATATTGCGTACTTGCACCTGAACATAAATTAGTTTCTCAAATCACAACAGCAGAGCAACAAGCCACTGTTGAAGCTTATCTTGACAAAGTAAAATTAAAATCTGATTTAGAGCGTACAGATTTAGCAAAAGAGAAAACAGGTGTATTTACAGGCGCATATGCTATAAATCCAATTAATGGTGAAAAGATTCCTGTATGGATTGCTGACTATGTACTTGCTTCTTATGGTACTGGAGCAATCATGGCTGTGCCCGCACATGATGAACGTGACTATGAATTCGCAAAGGAATTCGGCTTACCGATTAAAGCAGTTCTTGAAGGTGGAGATATCGAAAGAGAAGCATTCACTGGAGATGGGCCACATATTAATTCAGATTTCTTGAACGGTTTAGGAAAAGCTGAAGCGATTGCGAAAGCAATTAATTGGCTGGAAGAAAAAGGTGTAGGTGAAAAGAAAATTTCTTATCGCTTACGTGACTGGTTATTCTCTCGTCAACGCTATTGGGGTGAACCAATTCCAGTAATTCATTGGGAAGATGGTACTATGACAACGGTACCTGAAGAAGAATTACCATTAGTGTTACCAAAAACATCTAATATTCGTCCTTCTGGTACAGGGGAATCACCACTCGCCAACATTGAAGAATGGGTAAATGTTGTAGACCCAGTAACAGGTAAAAAAGGACGCCGTGAAACGAATACTATGCCACAATGGGCAGGGTCAAGCTGGTACTTCCTACGCTATATTGATCCAAACAATTCAGAGGCAATTGCAGACCCAGAATTGTTAAAACGTTGGTTGCCTGTTGATATTTATATTGGAGGAGCAGAGCATGCGGTACTACATTTGCTTTACGCTCGCTTCTGGCACAAAGTTCTTTACGATTTAGGTGTTGTTCATACGAAAGAACCATTCCAAAAATTATTCAATCAAGGGATGATTTTAGGTGAGGGCAATGAAAAAATGTCCAAATCAAAAGGGAATGTTGTAAATCCAGATGATATTGTAAATAGCCATGGTGCTGATACATTACGACTTTATGAAATGTTTATGGGACCATTAGACGCCTCTGTTGCGTGGTCAACAAATGGTCTTGATGGTGCTCGTCGTTTCTTAGATCGTATTTGGAGACTATTTACTACAGATGAAGGTACTTTAGCTGAAAAAGTACAAAATAGTACAGATACAACACTTGAAAAATCATACCATCAAACAGTGAAAAAAGTGACAGAGGATTTCGAGCATCTACGCTTTAATACTGCAATTTCTCAAATGATGGTATTTATTAACGATTGTTATAAAGCTGAAGTTATACCAACTGAATATGCAGAAGGCTTTGTAAAATTACTTGCACCAATTGCACCACACGTTGCAGAGGAACTTTGGCAAATTCTTGGCTATTCAGAAACAATTTCCTATGAAGCATGGCCAACTTACGATGAATCGAAATTAGTGGATGATGAAATCGAAGTAATAGTTCAAGTAAATGGTAAATTGCGTTCAAAAGTAAAAGTTGCTAAGGATGCATCGAAAGAGCAGCTTGAACAAATTGCTCAAGAAGATGAAAAAGTAAAAGAATTTACAGAAGGTAAGCAAATTATTAAAGTAATTGCGGTTCCAGGAAAACTTGTAAATATAGTAGTAAAATAATTTATTTTAGAGGAGTCCAAGAAGAATGACTTTCAAACTTCAGGGACTCTTTATTTATATTTAGTGCTTAATACAAATAAATTTCGGCTAATAGCATACCTTTTGATGCATAAAATGGGACATCTCAAACCGATATGAGGCGTCCCATTTTTGCTCCATTTTTATTTAATTTATGGAAATATTTCGAAAAGGGTATTGACTTATAATATCTATAATTATATTATTTTTATCAGATTACTAAGAATTTAAATGAGCTGACTAGAAAACTAGAGGCCCCAATAAACTTGTGTTGAAAAGAATTCAACAAGTTTATTGGGGCCTTTTGTCAGTTAAAGGAGAGGGAGAATAAATTAAGTTTGACGAATTCAAATGAATCTTTGTTGATGGGATTTTTTAGTTAAGTGGGTCGAGAGCATGAAAAAGGCCTAGATGATGTTACAGTATAAACGGACTATTAATTACATAATTCTATTAAACTTATAAAACATAGTTGACCAATAAGAATTATATTGTTTATTATATAATAAACATTTAGAGTTTTTAGAAAATGGAATACACCAGGGGGATTCGAGATGGGAAAAGTTTATATTGTCGGTGCAGGTCCGGGAGATGTGGATTTAATTACAGTGAAGGGGTTGAAATGTATTCAAGAAGCAGATGTCATTTTGTATGACCGTCTTATAAATAAAGAACTTCTAGAATATGCAAAACCAAACGCTGAATTGATTTTTGTAGGAAAGCTGCCGAAATTACATGGCGTTATTCAAGATCGAATCCACCAATTGTTAGTACACCATGCAAGTAAAGGAAAAGTAGTAACGAGATTAAAGGGTGGAGATCCATTTGTTTTTGGTAGAGGAGCAGAAGAAGCAGAAGTATTAGTAGATGCAGGAATTCCATTTGAGATCGTGCCAGGCATTACTGCCGGAATTGCAGCTCCTGCTTATGCCGGTATACCTGTAACACATCGTGATTTTGGTTCAAGTTTTGCTATTGTCACTGGCCATATGCGGGAAGGGAAAGACGATGATATTCATTGGAAAGGGCTAGCGGAGTCAGTTGATACATTAGCTATTTATATGGGGGTTGGAAATCTGCCGTATATTACAGACCAATTACTTAAGTATAAACGAAATCCTCAAACCCCTGTCGCATTAATCCATTGGGGTACAACTGAAAATCAAAAAATAATTGTAGCAACTTTAAATACAATTGTAGAAGTTGCACGTAAAGCAGAGATTCAAAATCCAAGTATGATCATTATTGGTGAAGTTGTAAAAATGCATGAAAAAATCGCTTGGTTTGAGCAATCAAAACAAATTTTACAAGAGATTTCGGTTTGAAGAAGGTAGGTAGCGAAAATGCAAGCAGTGTTATATGTTGCTCATGGTAGCCGAGTTAAAGCTGGTGTCGAAGAAGCGATCCAATTTATTGAAACAGTAAAACCTAATATTGACGTCGATATTCAAGAAATTTGTTTCCTAGAACTAGCAAAGCCTTCAATTTTAGAAGGTGTTGCGGCGTGTGTAAATAAAGGAGCAACAAATATTGCTGTTATTCCTATTCTGTTGTTAACAGCACACCATGCTAAACAAGATATACCGGAAGAAATCGACAAAGCTAAACAACTATATCCGTTCGTTACATTTTCGTTTGGAAAACCTTTCGGAATTCATGAAAAGCTAATAAACAGCTTGCATGATCGAGTAATAAAAAAAAGTACATCCTTAAGTGAAGAAACAGACATTTTGTTAATTGGACGTGGAAGCAGTGACCCAGATGTTCTTGCTGATTTCCAACAAATTGCAAATTACCTTAAACGAAAATATAACTATGCAAATGTTGATATCTGTTTCTTATATGGAAATGGTCCTTCATTTGAATCAGCATTGAATCAGCTAAACATCGAGCAAAAAAATCCAACATATATAATTCCATATATTCTTTTTACAGGTTTATTGAAAATTGGAATTCAAAAAAAAATAGCGCATCTTAGTTTATTACAGAATCAAGTGGTTCTTTGTGAATGTTTGGGATATGACGAAAATGTACGCCAAGTGTTAATTGAGCGAATTAATGAAGTTTTATTCGTAAAGGGGGAAGTTTGTAATGGATAAAAAGCAACAAAATTTTGAACAGGCAATTGAAAGCTTAAAGAAGCTAATTAGCACAATGAATTATGGTTCTATCACTTTAATCGTTCAAGATAGTGTCGTTGTACAAATCGAGAAAAATGAAAAAATTCGATTAAAATAATTGAAGATGAGGTGTGAGTATTGAAGCTAGAAGTAATAAATAGTCCTTTTAGTGAAGAACAAGTAAAGAGACTAAATGAAGTATTAGTTAACTTAACATCACAACAAAAAATTTGGTTAACAGGTTATTTAAGTGCAACTACATCTTTACAAGGAGTCGAGGCGCAAAGAGAAAATAATGTTAATATAGCTCCTGTTGCTTCTAGTCCTACAGCTACAAAACATATTACGATTTTATATGCTTCTCAAACAGGAACAGCACAAGGGTTAGCAAAAAAGTATGGTGAAAACTTAAAAGAGTCAGGATTTGAAGTAAATGTTTCTTCAATGAGTGATTTTAAAACGAATACATTAAAAAAATTGGATCATTTACTCATTGTTGCTAGTACTCATGGTGAGGGAGAGCCACCTGATAATGCCATCTCATTCCATAACTTTTTATATGGAAAACGTGCTCCAAAATTAGATCACGTTAAATTTGCAGTACTTGCTTTAGGTGATAGCTCTTATGAATTTTTCTGTAAAACAGGAAAGGATTTTGATGAGCAACTTGAAAAACTAGGGGCAGAGCGAATTGTTGAACGGGTTGATTGCGATTTGGACTTTGATGAGCCAGCTGCAAATTGGTTTGCAGCAGTAAAAGCAAAGCTCCAGGAGGGTGGTGCAGTTCAAGAATTATATAAAGATGAAGCTGCGCCAACTATAGTAGCACCAACAACAGAATATACTCGTAAAAATCCATTCCATGCTGAAATCTTAGAGAAAATTAACTTAAATGCTACTGGTTCGAACAAGGAAACAATTCATTTAGAATTATCCCTTGAAAACTCTGGAATATACTATGAGCCTGGTGATAGTTTAGCAATATATCCTACAAATAACGAGAAACTGGTTAGTTCCTTAATTAGTGCGTTAGGCTTTGATGAATCCGTTAAAGTTGACGTTGGAGATGTGTCGGTAACATTAAAAGAAGCATTAACAGATTTACTTGAAATTACCGTGTTATCTAAGCCATTAATGGAGAAAGTAGCGCAATTTACTACGAATAAAGATTTTCATGAATTATTGTTAAACAAAGAAACATTTAAACAATTTACACATGGTCGAGACTTGCTTGATGTTGTAGAAGCTTTCGGTCCATTCTCATGGGATCCACAAAGTTTTGTCAACATTTTACGCAAATTACCAGCACGACAATATTCTATTTCAAGTAGTTTAAGTGCATATCCAGACGAAGTACATCTTACAATCGGTGCAGTTCGCTACGAAGTTGATGATCGTGAGCGTTTAGGTGTTTGCTCAACATATGTAGCCGATAATTTAGAAGTCGGTGATAAAGTTCGTGTATATGTTCAGCATAATCCAAACTTTAAATTACCTGAAGATGACAAACCGATTATTATGATTGGACCAGGTACTGGTGTAGCTCCATTCCGTTCATTTATTCAAGAACGTGAAGAACGTGGTGCAACAGGAAAAAATTGGTTATTCTTTGGCGGCCAACACTTTGTAACGGACTTCCTTTATCAAACTGAATGGCAAAGTTGGCTGAAAAACGGTGTATTAACGAAGCTAGACGTGGCGTTCTCTAGAGATCGTGATGAGAAAATTTATGTACAACACAAAATGCAAAAGAATGCAGCTGAGATTTATGAATGGTTAGAGCAAGGTGCAGTCGTTTATGTTTGTGGTGATAAAGATAACATGGCAGCCGATGTTCATAATACTTTGTTAGAAATTATTTCTCAGCAGGGCAATAAATCAGAGCAAGAGGCGAAAGAGTATTTAGAGAACTTACAAAAACAAAAACGATATCAGCGAGACGTCTATTAAGGGGGAAGTAAACATGGTAGAAAAAATTGTATTACCACCTCAAGAAGGTAAACCAAGTGATGTGGAGGAAATTAAAGCTGAAAGTAATTACTTGCGAGGCTCGTTAGCAGAAACGATGCAAGATGAACTTTCCTCAGGTATTCCGGATAGGGATAATCGTTTAATGAAATTTCACGGAAGTTATTTGCAAGATGACCGAGACCAACGATTAGAACGTGAACGTAAAAAACTGGAGCCTGCCTATCAGTTTATGGTTCGCGTACGTATGCCGGGCGGGGTTGCAACACCAAAGCAATGGCTTAAACTTGATGAGTTATCTGATAAGTATGGTAATCAGTCATTTAAAATTACTACACGACAAACAATTCAATTCCACGGCATTTTAAAATGGAATATGAAAAAACATATGCAAGAACTAAACAGTGTATTGTTTGATACAATTGCAGCTTGTGGCGATGTTAATCGTAATGTAATGTGTAATGCCAATCCATATCAATCAAAATTACATGAAGAAATTTTTGAATTATCATCAAAAATAAGTGAGCATTTATTACCACGCTCGAATGCTTATTATGAAATTTGGTTAGATAAAGAAAAGGTTGTTGACACACAGGAAGAGCAAGAACCAATTTACGGCTCCCTTTATTTACCTCGAAAATTTAAAATCGGACTCGCAATTCCACCAGCAAATGATGTAGATGTTTTCTCACAAGATATCGGTTTAATTGCAGTGGTGGAAAATGAAGAATTAGTAGGGTTTAACGTAGCAATAGGTGGCGGTATGGGAATGACCCATGGTGATACAGCGACTTATCCTCAACTAGCTCGTTTAATTGGTTATATTCCAAAAAGTAAAGTTGTTGATACTTGCGAGAAAATAATGACGGTACAGCGAGACTACGGTAACCGTTCTATTCGTAAAAATGCACGTTTTAAATATACAGTAGATCGTTTAGGTTTAGAAAATGTAAAAAAAGAAATTGAAAAGCGTTTAGGCTATGAATTTGAAGAAATCAAACCGTTTGAATTTCAGCATACTGGAGATCGTTTCGGTTGGATTAAAGGTGAAGATGGTAAATATCATTTCACATTATTTATACAAAACGGTCGTGTAAAAGACTTTGAAAACTACCCATTAAAAACTGCTTTGCGTGAAATTGCGCAAATTCATAAAGGTGATTTCCGTTTCACTGGAAACCAAAATGTAGTAATTGCAAACGTCGGATCACGAGCTAAAAAGGCTATTGATGAAATCATTCAAAAATATCATTTAACAGATAGTGATAACTATTCTGCACTTCGTCGAAACTCTATTGCTTGTGTAGCATTACCAACATGTGGTTTAGCGATGGCAGAAGCAGAACGTTATTTACCTTCTTTACTGGAAAAAATTGAGACAATTTTAGATGAAAATGGTTTACATGATCAAGATATTACAATTCGTATGTCTGGTTGTCCTAATGGATGTTCTCGTGCTGCAATGGGTGAAATAGGCTTTATTGGAAAAGGGCCTGGTAAATATAATCTATACCTTGGTGCAAGTCATACAGGTTCTCGTTTAAATAAAATTTATAAAGAAAATATTGGCGAAGAAGAAATTTTAGTATCCCTTCGTCCAATTATTGAACATTATGCTAAAGACCGTTTAGATGGCGAATATTTTGGTGATTTTGTTATTCGTGCAGGCTATGTTGAAGCGGTTACAGATGGACGACAATTTCATAATCAACGAGAACTTAATAAAGCATAATGATTTGATGAAAAGGTTGCTCTTATGCAGCCTTTTTCCTTTAAGGAGAGTGAAAAAATGTATCCAGTTATGTTAAATCTAAAACATAAAAAAATTTTGATTGTCGGTGGTGGGAAGGTAGCAACTCAAAAAATTAATAAATTACTAGAGCAAAAAGCAAATATCACCGTTGTAAGTCCTACTTTAACAGAAACACTACATAAATATGTTTCAAATAGACAAATTGACTGGATTGACCGTTCATTTAAACAGGAAGATACAACGGAAGCATTTTTAGTAATCGCTGCTACAAATAATCGAAGTGTAAATGATCTAGTGAAAAGAAGCTGCTCACAAGGTCAGCTGGTAAATGTAGCGGATGAACCAAAGTCTAGTGATTTTTATAATATGGCAGTACTAGATCGCGGAGGATTAAAAATTGCAATTTCAACAGAGGGAGCAAGCCCGACTTTAGTAAAGAAAATAAAGCAGGATTTAGCAGAAATTTTTGATGATAGTTATGAAAACTATTTGAAATTTTTACTTGAAGCACGTAAAAAAATTAAAGTAGTCATCCAAGATAATGAAAGAAAAAGTTATTTTTTTACAGAAATGATGGACGATTTATATAGAAAAAATGAAGTCGAGCGAGATTATTTCTTAGAAAATATTAAATAGTTTAATGGTACATATATATTTTATATGAAACTGAATTAATCATTTTGGATTAGTTCAGTTTTTAATATTTAGATAAGGAATTTTAACTTTAAAAAATAGATGATTTTGTTGACGTTTATACCTAAAGGGGTATATGATACGTCTATCAGCAAATAAACATAGCTTATTTGAAGGAGGCGATATAGTTGAATTCATATGACGATAAAGTTAAAAATCGTGTTAAACGTATTGAAGGTCAACTTCGTGGCGTTTTAAAAATGATGGAAGAAGGTAAAGATTGTAAAGAAGTAATTACCCAACTTTCAGCTGTTCGTTCAGGAGTAGATCGAACAATCGGTTTAATCGTAAGTCAAAACCTAATTGAATGTATACAAAATGCTGATGGTGATGAAAAAGCTCTAAATGAATCGGTTCAAGAAGCTGTAAATCTATTTGTAAAAAGTCGTTAACTTTTTTCGACTTTTTATTTTGATACTTTGTCAAATTAAGTGCAACAGTTCTTCCTGAAACGCCTCATGTGCAGTTTTCCAACCAAGACATTTTCTTGGTCGATGCATGGTTGCAGCCCCAATTGGCGCTAAAATCAGCCAGAAGATGAATTTTAAAACATTACAAGGGATTCTCGCAATTTTAACATTATGTACAGCCGTTAAAATTTGGATGGATATTTTATGATAAAAAACAGACGCGAATAGGAATGCGTCTGTTTTTTATTCGGAAATGAAAAATCTGCTTTAATAAAGATTACTCCTAAATTCTCTTTTACATCGAGGAGAAAAAATTTTTTATGGTAAAATATTGGTAATGGTGTATGGAGAAAAACTGATAATCGGTATTAGGGAATGTTTATTGCCTGAATTAAAGAAGGGGGAAGCTTTTTTGAAAATAAAAATCTTTAGAAGTTTAACTTATATAGGAATAGAAAATAAAGTAAACATTTTTCTATGGTATTCCTTTTAAATGGATTAAATATAAAGGTGAGGAATCGGTATCGATTTTTAATCTATTTGATTTAGGGTTAAATAATCTGTTTTTTGATGGTTGATTATTGACGATTATTTTATTTCTTTAATTGTCGAGACTATTAAAATTTAAAAATGAAATTAGAGGATGATAATTAAATTTAAAAGTGATATATAGAAAGGAGCGTTTAAATGACTGAAAAAATTGTCCCACTTACAATTGATAAAATTGAACAATGTATTGAACTTTATAATAATGTTTTTAATAGTGAACCATGGAATGAGCCTTGGACATATGAAAGTGCGAAAGAAAGGCTTACAGATTTAATAAATACACCTAAGTTTTTAGGATTTTTATTATACGAAAATGACGATTTAATTGGATTTATTGCTGGCAATAGTAAAAAAACATACGCTGGATTAACCTTTTATTTAGCTGAATTATGTATTAGTAATCAAATTCAAGGTAAAGGTTACGGTTCAAAATTGCTTCGTTATTTAGAGGATGAATTATTGAAAAGAGAAGTTCGGAGTTTGTATTTACTAACAGCTAATGGTGGTCAAGCAGAATCGTTTTATTTGAAAAATAATTATGTAATAAATGACAACAGAATCGTTATTAAGAAGGATTTATGAAGTAAAAGAGACTTGTTAAAAAATGATTTGTTCCTTATGAGGACCATATCAAATAATTAACAAGTCTATTCTTTTATTTTACTGCTCCAGCATTCATCCCCGCGATTCGTCCTGTTACGAGAGCACTTGTGATGTTGTAGCCACCTGTATAGCCGTGAATGTCTAAAATTTCTCCACAGAAAAATAATCCGGATTTCATTTTAGAAGCCATTGTTTTAGGTTCGATTTCTTTTACAGATACACCACCACCTGTAACAAATGCTTTTTCTAAAGGTAAAGTCCCATGTACATCCATTGTAAAATTAACAAGTTCATTTGCTAACTGGCGAATTTTTTCCTGTGACAGTTCTGCTGCGGTTTTAGAAGGATCAATACTAGCACGATCCATTAAAAATAGTAGCCAACGTTCAGGTGCAACGTTTTTCCAAACATTTTTTACAGCCTTTTTAGGATCTTCTTTTAATAATTTATTTAAATATTGCACACATGTTTCTAAATTAAATTCCGTTAAAGTTTGAATGCGAACTTGAACAGGTGCCCCGCCACTTTTTTTCCGTTCTTTCACAATGAATTGACTGCAACGTAAAATTGCGGGTCCACTTAAACCGAAGTGTGTGAATAGCATGTCCATTTGATGTGTTACAATTGGTTTTCCTTTTTTATTCAATACAGAGACGGCAACATCTCTTAAGGCTAGACCTTGTAGTTCACGAGATTGGATAAATGGCTCATTTGATTTAACAGGTACTTCTGTTGGATAAAGTTCTGTTACGGTATGACCTGCACGTTCTGCCCAAGGATAACCATCTCCAGTAGAACCTGTTTGTGGAACTGCTTTTCCGCCAACAGCAACTACTACCGCCTTTGATAAAATTTCAGTACCATCAGATAGTCGTACTCCTAATATTTTTTCATCATTCATTAATAATTTGCTGACAGTTGTTTGAAGACGTATTTCAACTTGAAGGCGTTCTAACTCATTAATTAATGCATCAACAACATCTTGAGCTCGATTGGAAACAGGGAACATGCGACCATGATCCTCTTCCTTCAGTTGTACGCCGAGTCCCTCAAAAAACTCGATTATGTTTTCATTATTATAAACAGTGAATGGGCTATATAAAAAACGTCCATTTCCAGGAATATGTTTAATAATTTCATCTACTGAAAGACGGTTTGTAACGTTGCAACGACCGCCACCAGAGATAGCAAGTTTTTTTCCAAGTTTGTTGCCCTTTTCTAGTAATAAAACTTTTTTCTTTTGTTCACCTGCTGCAATAGCAGCCATCAATCCAGAGGGACCTCCACCTATAACAATTACATCAACCATTGTTTTTCTCACTTTCTACACTGCTGCAGTTATTAAGGTTGTCTTAAATGAATCATGCAGCGTGATTTCTAAAAATTAATAAATAAAGTGCTACCTTGCAAATCATATTATACATAAATTTAAAAAGAAACTATTTGAGTAAATCGTCTTTCACATGTAAACTAACATGTAGATTCGTTTTCGAAACAACATTCGTTTGAAATCGTCGACTATATAAGTCGGCTCTTATTTTTTTCGATAGCTTATACATATTTTACTTTTACAATTTCATAAAGATTGGAATGTTTCTATGTCTTCATTAATGAAAGGAACAGCCATATTAACAATTGGTTTGTTTTTATCCAAAGTACTTGGGTTAATTTATGTATTCCCATTTTATTCGATTGTTGGGGAGGAGAATATTGGATTATATCAATATTCCTATGTTCCGTATAATATTATGCTTTCCATCGCGATTTCAGGGCTGCCAATAGCTGTTTCAAAATTTGTTTCAAAGTATAATGCATTAGGTGATTATGAAGCAGGACGACGATTATTTAAGTCGGGAGTTGTCGTCATGCTAATTACAGGGGTGCTGTCGTTTCTTCTTCTAAATTTACTGGCAGATCCGATAGCTAATGTTGTAATTAAAGATAATGAGCAAATTTTCACGGTAGAACAGATTGCTTCCGTAATAAATTGGGTTAGCTTTGCATTATTGGTCGTTCCGTTCATGAGTTTAATTAGAGGGTTCTTCCAAGGATATAATGAGTACATGCCAACTTCAGTTTCCCAATTAGTGGAGCAAATCGTACGTATTATAGTATTGCTTGGTGGGTCCTTTACGGTCGTTGTACTGTTAAAAGGTACACCGATAACAGCGATTAAATTTGCAGTTTTTGCTGCCTTTGTTGGAGCGCTAGGAGGTTTAGTTGTTCTTTATTATTACTGGAAGAAATTTAAACCTCAATATAATACACTTCTTGAAAGCAATGTTTCTTCAGGTGAACTGTCATATATCGGAATTTACAAGGAAATTTTACAATCTTCTATTCCGATTGTGTTTGTAGGAATGTCAAATTCATTATTCCAATTAATCGACATGTTAACTTTCAACAGTGCAATGACATCAATTGGTTTAGCTAAAGTTACAGACACTTATTTAGCTATGTTGAATTTCCTATCACATAAAATTGTTATTATTCCAGTTATGCTTGCAACCGGGTTTTCAATGGCATTAATACCAACAATTACAAAGCATTTTACCCTTGGAGAATTCACTGTACTTCGTAATGCAATGGATAAAACATATCAAGTGCTACTTTTTATTACGATTCCGGCAAGTATAGGTATTGCAACTTTAGCGCCAGATATTTATCACGTTCTTTATGAACAAAGTGAAAAGGGAGCCGAAGTGTTAGCTCATTACGCACCTGTAGCTATTTTATTTGCGTTATTTTCAGTAACAGCAGCCATTTTACAAGGTATTGATTATCAAAAATGGATTATTTTCAGTTTACTAACGGGTTTATTAGTGAAGCTTATGTTAAATACACCTCTTGTAAAAGTAATGGAGGTAGATGGGGCAATTTTGGCTACTGCAATTGGCTATATCGTTACTGTTTTAATTAATATTGTCGTTATCCATAAAGTGTTGCAATATCGTTCAAAATTAGTCTTCAGACGTACCATTTTAATTTGTATTTTAACAGTAGTTATGATGATTGCTGTAATCATTGTAAATAAATTACTTTATCTTATTGCAGAGCCAACGAATAAGTGGATTGCAATACTTTATTTATTAATTTGTGTTAGTGTCGGTGCAGTTGTTTATGGAGCTTTATCTTATCGACTTGGTCTTGCACAAAAGCTTCTAGGAGAACGAATTACGAAACTAGCAAACAAAATTGGGCTAAAAAAGTAGGAGGAATCGGCTTAAGTGCGTTTAGATAAATTGTTAGGAAATATGGGATATGGGAGTAGGAAAGAAGTAAAGCTGTTACTAAAACAAAAAGCTGTCACTGTAGATGGAGCTGTTGTTAAGGATGCGGCTATGCATGTCGATCCTGATACGCAAGATGTAAGTGTTTATGGTGAACGTGTATTTTATACAGAATTTATTTATTTGATGATGAATAAACCAGCTGGTGTCATTTCAGCAACAGAAGATTCGTATGATAAAACGGTTATTGATTTATTAGACCCTATGTCACAACATTTTAAGCCCTTTCCTGTAGGTCGTTTAGATAAAGATACTGAAGGCTTACTTCTGATTACAAATGACGGTCAATTATCTCATAATCTATTGTCACCTAAAAAACATGTACCAAAAACTTACTATGCAACAATTGATGGTGTAGTAACGGAAGCAGATATTGAGGCCTTTCAAAAAGGTGTTACGCTTGATGATGGATACGTTACAAAGCCAGGACAACTTGTTATATTAAAATCGGGTAAAATTTCTGAAATTGAATTAACAATCCATGAAGGAAAGTTTCATCAAGTAAAACGGATGTTTGAAGCTGTCGACAAAAAAGTAACCTATTTAAAACGTTTGTCGATGGGAAGTCTAAAGCTTGATGAGTCATTAGAGCTTGGAGATTATCGTGAGCTTACAGAACTAGAACTAGAAGCATTAAAAAATAACGAATAATTAAAATACCTTAAAAGTGGTTAATACTCTTTTAAGGTATTTTTTAATGTTAAGCAAATTATAAAATCTACTTTTGGAGTAAGGCGCTTGTATATTTCTTAATAAAAAAAAGAATGACCACGACGACAGGTCATTCTCTCATAAATCAAAAATTTTCTATTGTCTAGCAATAACGCTTGCCTTCAAGAAACTTCAGAAATTTTAAATGATTGTTAAGAAGAAAATATATTTTCAAATAATTTTGGGCAAAAGTTGCGTTGATTGCCTTTATATCTAAGATGTCATTTTTACTTTTTTATTCGTCGTTGTCCATTTGCCTCGGCTTGGGCTAACAACCAAGTCATTAAAGGCTAACACATTCAAATCTCTTTGAATGGTGCGAGGAGTGATGTTGAACTCTTCGACTAAATCCTGTGTAGACACCGTCCCTTTATTAAGGATAAACATATACACGTCTTTAATACGATTAAGCATTCTGTCAGTAGTTGGTTTCATAATTATGAACCACTCCTTCGATCTTAATTCTCATGGCAAAGACTAGCGGACGACAAACAGTGCAGAGGTGCACATAGGCTTATTAAATTTCTGCCTTAGACATCCCCTTTTTCTAATTTTTTTGTCAAGTAAATAAGTCTGACAACGCCATTATATCAGCAAACTATTAATTTTTCCATAATTCTCAATTAATTAATATAATTTTTAAATTGTTGTAATGTGATAATACGAACATTAACGAAAGAATATGTCAATAATGCTTGTACTTTATTTCAGAAAGAGTAAAATAATTCGTAATTACAGTATGAGGTGGTATAAATGGATTGGTTTACAATCGCACAATCTAGAAAAGAAGAATTAATTTCAGAATTACAACAATTAATTCAAATAGAAAGTGTTCTAGATGAAAGTAGTGCAACTGAGTCTGCTCCTTTTGGCCAAGGTCCATTAAAGGCTTTACAATTTATGCTTCAAAAAGGTGAGCAACAAGGATTTATTATAAAAAATGTAGATAATGTTGCTGGTCATATCGAAATCGGAGAAGGTAAAGATATACTAGGGATTTTATGTCATGTGGATGTTGTACCAGCAGGAGATTCATGGACTTACCCACCATTTAAAGGCGACATTGCCGATGGGAAAATTTATGGTCGTGGTGCAATTGATGATAAAGGTCCTACAATGGCAGCATGGCTTGCAATGAAAATGGTGAAAGATGCAGGAATTAAATTAAATAAACGTGTCCGAATGATTATCGGAACAGATGAAGAAAGTGGTTTTCGTTGTGTAGACCGCTATTTTGAAAAAGAAGAGATGCCTACTATCGGATTTGCACCTGATGCAGATTTTCCAATGATTAATGCAGAAAAAGGGATTGCTGTTCTTGAATTTTCACAACTTGGTTCAATAACTGATGATGAACAATTAATAGATTTCCAATCTGGCCACCGTACAAATATGGTTCCGGATTTTGCAAAGGCAATAGTTCGAAATGTTACAAGTAATATTGAATCAGAATTTCAGAAATTTTTAGAAAAAAATATGACTGAAGGTACTTTAACCAAAGAGGATAATAGATATATAATAACTATTAAAGGAAAATCAGCCCATGCAATGGAGCCTGAAAAAGGTGAAAATGCTGCTGTGCTGCTTTCAAAATTTTTAGTAGATTGTTTAACTACAAATGCAAGTAAGCAATTTGTGAATTTCATCGTAAATATTTTTGACAACGATCATTATGGGACAAAATTAAAATTAAACTACTCAGATGAAATGTCTGGTCATACAACATTAAATCCAGGTGTTGTTTTGTTTCATAAGGAACAAGGTGGACGTGTTCAAGTAAGTATGCGTTATTCAGTTACATATTCATTTGAGAAAAAAATAACTGAGGCGCAGCAACATATAACTTCCTATGGTTTTGCCATTGATGTTCTATCTAACTCAGCACCACATTATGTTCCAGAAGATGAATTCCTTGTTCAAACATTGTTGAAAGTCTATCAAAAGCATACCGGAGATTTATCAAAGCCGTTATCCACTGGTGGAGGAACTTATGCCCGAACGATGGAAAAAGGTGTAGCATTTGGCATGTTATTTCCTGGGGAACCAGATGTTGCACATCAAGCTGATGAATTTGTTGTCATTGAAAATTTAATTAAAGCGGCTGCTATCTATGCTGAAGCAATTGTAGAATTGGCTAGTGAAAAATAATAAAAAGGACGTGGAGTAAGTGGGTTATACATTGTGGAATGATAAAATTGTAAAAGACGAAGAGGTTATTATTGATAAGGAAGACCGTGGTTATCAATTTGGTGATGGCGTTTATGAAGTGATTAAAGTTTATAATGGCGAAATGTTTACAGCACAAGAGCATATTGATCGTTTTTATTTAAGTGCTGAAAAAATTAGAATTACAATTCCTTATACTAAAGATAAATTAATAAAACTATTACATGAATTAATTGAAGTAAATAACTTAAATACAGGTAATCTTTATTTCCAAATTACTCGTGGTGCTACTTCTCGTATGCATCAATTCCCTGGTGATGATGTATTACCAGTATTAACTGGGAATGTAAAAGAAGCACCTCGTTCTGTGGAAAATATGCAAAATGGTGTGAAAGCAACTATCCTTGATGATATTCGCTGGTTACGTTGTGATATTAAATCATTAAACTTATTAGGTGCTGTTTTAGCAAAACAAGAAGCTCATGAAAAAGGTTGCTATGAAGCGATTTTACATCGTAATGGAACAATTACAGAAGGATCTTCAACAAATGTTTTTGGTATTAAAGATGGCGTGCTATATACACACCCTGCTAATAATTTAATTTTGAGCGGAATTACAAGAGGAGTTATTTTAACTTGTGCGAAAGAAATTGGACTTCCTGTTAAAGAAGAAGCATTTACGACAGAACAAGCTTTAACGATGGATGAAATGTTTGTTTCTTCAACAACTTCTGAAATAACGCCAGTAATAGATGTTGATGGTAATAAAATTAACGGTGGAATAATTGGTGAGTGGACACGTAAATTACAACAACAGTTTACAACAAAAATTCCACAACCATTGCATGCTAATAAATAAAAATTTAGATAGAAGTATTTAAATCTAGTAAAAAGCCCTGAATAGGTTAGCTATTAATTAAAATAGCTGCCATTCGGGGTTTTATGTTATTAATTATAATTATATACTATTTAAATTTGGACTATTAGGTACACAGTAATGGGACTTGTTTCTGTAATCAATAAGGGATATTCACTATTATTTTTGCGTTAGCTAATGTAAAATTGATGTTATCGGTTAGATTAGATAGGAGTGTTTTAATTGGCTCAATTAGTAAAACTTCAAGATTATATTTCAAGATATCAAATGAATTTAACTAGATATCCAACTCAATTTGTTCGCTTGAAAAAAAGTCAGTGGGAAAGGGTAAAGCATCAATGGTTATCAGGGGAAGAAATTCCTGAGTGGGAACATATAGAAAATGATGATGAGATGCAACTACCGAAAAAAGGTTTTTCACTATTTAAAATATTCACATTTAAAAAACAAGAGCAAGAAGAGGAAGATATCGAAAAAATCGATGTATCGAACGAATTAGATAATCAAGAAGATGATATACAAGATGAAGAGACTACATTATTTTTTGAGCCAAAAATAGTGTATTATCCTAAGACGTTGGAAGAATTAAAAAGAATGTTTTTTGATCAATTTTTTCAATTTCAAATAAAATGGGCGAGCTCTACATTACGAGAAAAATCCTATGTTGATCCTAAATTTATGCGAGATACGTTACTAAGAAATCTTCTCCAACGATTACCTGACAGTTATTTAGTTTTTTATTATCCAATATTAAAAGTAAAAAAAGCACCGGTAGAATTAGATATTGTATTGTTAACTCCAACTGAATGTATTTGTATTACGGTAGTGGAAGAAGAAAATTTAGCTGTTTATGTAGGGAATAGCGATCGTTTCTGGACAAAAAAAGTTGGTAAATTCGATAAAAAAATGTTGAATCCGATGATACAGCTAAACAGAATGGAATCAATTATTTCGCAGTTATTTACCAATAATGGAGTTGAAATGCCAATCAGAAAAGTGTTGCTTTCAAGAAATGGCTATTTCGATTACCTAGGCTCAATTTATAACATGCAGTTTATTGATAAACGAGAATTTCCAAATTGGTTGCAGCAAATTAAACGTTCAACATCCCCAATGAAACGGATGCAAATGCACGCTGCTCAAACGATTTTACAATCAGTTCAAACGACTTCATTTAATCGTGATATTTGGAATGTTGAGCAACAAGAGGAAAATTAACAGTCAAGTTATAATTTATAAATAGCAAAAATATGAAATTATAAGAAATATAAGTTATAATAAAACGTAATTTATGTATTATGTACAACTAGAAATGAGGATATAGAAGTGAGATTAAGAAATAAACCTTGGGCTGAGGAATTCATTAATAGTCATCCAGAAGTGATTATACCGAACCCAGAACAGTATAAAGGAAACTGGAAAGAAGTATTTGGAAATAATCAACCTCTTCATATTGAAGTGGGAACGGGAAAAGGCCAATTTGTTACAGGTATGGCACTAGCCAATCCAACGATAAATTATATTGGAATCGAGTTATATGATAGTGTCATAGTAAGTGCGCTAGAAAAAGTATTAGATGCAAATACGCCACCAAATTTACGATTATTAAAAGTAAATGGGGCAGATTTAGATAAATATTTTCAAAAAGATGACGTTAGTCGTGTTTATTTGAATTTCTCAGATCCTTGGCCAAAAACGCGTCATGCAAAGCGTCGTTTAACGCACGGAGGATTTTTGAAATTATATGAATCGATTTTAATCGATAATGGAGAAATCCATTTTAAAACGGATAACCGTGGACTATTCGAATATTCTCTAATAAGCATGTCTGAATATGGTATGTTGCTAAAATATGTTTCACTTGACTTACATGCAAATATGCCAGAAGACAATATTATGACGGAATATGAAGAAAAGTTTTCCGCAAAAGGCCAGCCAATTTATCGTCTAGAAGCGCAATTTGTTTCCAATAAATAAATATTTTTATTATGACGAGCGATTGGACATCTATCGATTAAAATCACAATTTTTATTTAGTAAAGGGGAGAGATGGGTGGATACGCTTCAATTTCATAATATGTCATTAACATGGCTTAATGGGGGAGTCACTTCCTTAGATGGTGGTGCAATGTTCGGGGTGGTGCCAAAGCCTCTTTGGTCACGCAAATACCCTGTAAATGAGAAAAATCAAATAGAGCTTGCTTGTGAGCCGATTTTGCTTCAATTCGAGGGGGAAAATTATTTAATTGATAGTGGCGTTGGCTTTAATAAGTTGACAGAAAAACAACTTAGAAACTACGGTGTAACAGAAGAGTCTACTATATTACAAAGCTTAGAAGAGCTTGGTCTTTCTGCTAGTGATATTGATGTAGTGTTAATGACCCATTTACATTTTGATCATGCAGGAGGACTTACGCGTTGGGAAGGGGATGAGCTTGTATCAACATTCCCAAAAGCGAAAATTTATACTACTCAAATTGAATGGGATGAAATGCGTAACCCTAATATCCGTTCTAGAAATACGTATTGGAAGGAAAATTGGGAACCTGTTCAACATCAAGTGGAGACATTTACAAATACACTTGTAGTGGCACCCGGAATTGAAATGATTCATACGGGCGGTCATAGTGATGGGCATGCAATTATTAAATTGACGCAAAATGATGAGACGTTGCTTCATATGGCAGATATTATGCCGACACATGCTCATCAAAATCCGTTATGGGTATTAGCATATGATGATTATCCAATGACAAGTGTTTTTGCAAAGGAAAAAATCATGAAGGAAGCTCTTACGAATGGTTATAAATTTATCTTTTACCACGATGCTTATTACCGCATGATTCAATGGTCTCAAGATGGAAAAGAAGTAATCGATTCATTAAAACGAAGCAAGGAAGCTAAAATACAGTTTCAGACTAATTTATAAAATAAAGCTGTTCGATATTTTTTATATCGAACAACTTTTAATGTTTCACTATGATTTTGTAAGCTCAACTACTACACCAGAGCGTGCATCTGCTGCAAATTCATACGTTTCCATTTCACCGTTAACAATTCTTGAAATACCACCGCGATATACGGGTATTGTCATAATACCGTTATTAAAATCTTCAGCTTTCATATAAATCCATGAACCATCAATAGGACTTTCTTTCTTAAATTCCGCTTTTACATTATTTAATACTTGATTTGCAGATATAAATGGTGAAATTTTTTCAGAAGCTTCTTTAATGATAATCGCTGCAGCTAAACCAGTTGCTACGCCTATTAAAAAATCCCGTAATTTCATTTGCCATCCTCCTTTAAGTATTCCTTATTTTAACATCAAACAGAAAAGAAGTCTTGTTCTCAATATAAAATCAATTGAAAACAATAGCCGATTATAAAGATTCTTCCACTTAATTAACTATTCGATAATAAAATATAAAAGCAATAGAATCGGCTTATCAATTTGCATGGAAATTGTAAAAGCTCATAATGGTAACATTAATGTTTCAAGTGCAGTTGGTGAAGGCAGTCGATTTACGGTGATTATTCCTACTAGTAATTATCACTCAAAACAGTAATTAGCGATACAGCCTGTTTTATAGGACTTCTTTTCTACAGTTATCAATACGTACTACAAATTATTTATGGTAAAATGAAGAACAAATGGAATAGGGAGTGTTATTGTTGAACGAGGAGACTTTGCAATTATTTAAAACGTTAACAGAACTACCTGGAGCTCCAGGTAATGAGCATGCTGTACGACGGTTTATGCGCGGTGAACTTGAAAAATATTCTGATGAAATTATACAAGATAATTTAGGTGGGATTTTTGGAGTTCGTAAAGCAGAGGATGCCAATGCTCCAAAAATTTTAGTTGCAGGTCATATGGATGAAGTTTCTTTTATGGTCAAAGATATAACTGAAAATGGTATGATTCGTTTTCAAACTTTAGGTAGCTGGTCTAATCAAGTATTACAAGCACAGAGAGTAACAGTTTACGCTAAATATCAAGAAATTCCTGGAGTTATCGCTTCAATATCCCCTCATTTATTAAGAGGAACTGACAATAAAAAACAAATGGAAATAAAAGATATGCTAATTGATGTGGGAGCAGATAGTAAAGAAGATGCTCTTGAGATGGGGATTCGACCAGGTCAATCAATCATTCCGATTTGTCCATTCACTCCAATGGCGAATCCGAAAAAAATAATGGCAAAGGCATGGGATAATCGTTATGGCTGTGGGTTAGCAATCGAATTATTAAAAGAATTAAAAGATGAAAAGGTTGTAAACAATCTATATTCAGGCGCTAATGTGATGGAAGAAGTAGGTTTACGTGGAGCACAAGTATCGGCAAATATGATTAAACCTGATTTATTTTTTGCTTTAGATGCTTCGGCTGCAAATGATACAACGGGTGATAAAACTCAATTTGGTCAATTAGGAAAAGGAACACTTTTAAGAATATATGATCCGACAATGGTGACACATAGAGGATTACGTGAATTTGTTTTAGAAACTGCTGAGTCAAATGATATTGCTTATCAATACTTTGTTTCCAATGGGGGAACAGATGCAGGGAAAGTGCATATAGCGAATGAAGGGATTCCTAGTACTGTAATAGGTATTTGTTCACGCTATATCCATACTGCCGCTTCAATTATTCATATTGATGATTATGCAGCTGCCAAGGAATTGCTTATAAAGCTTGTAAAGTCCCTTGATCGAACAACAGTTGAAACTATCCTAAACAATGCGTAAAATAATAGAAGTGAAGGGTGCCAAGACATGGCATCTTTTTTATTGAAAGTACGTCTTAATTTTAGATCCGAATTATTTGGATGGAGTTGAACATGATGTTAGTCGCAATAGGAACAAAAAATAAAGCAAAGACTGCTGCCATTAAAAATATAGTAAATACATTTTTTGATAATGTTAAGTTTGAGCAATTTAACGTGCCTTCTGAAGTTTCAGAACAGCCTTTTTCAAATGAGGAAACAAGACGTGGAGCAATTAATCGAGCAATTAATACGTTAAAAGTATCACATGCTGATTTAAGCTTTGGATTAGAAGGCGGCGTATGTGAAATTGATGGATTAATGTATTGCTGCAACTGGGGGGCAGTAGCTTTAAAGGATGGAACGATTATTTCAAGCGCCGGTGCACAGTTTATACTACCAGAAGAAATTGCGAATGAATTACGAATAGGAAAAGAATTAGGACCTGTAATGGATGCCTTTACGAAAAAGAATGACACAAGATCATCATCTGGTGCAGTCGGCGTTTTTACTGCAGGTCTTGTCAATCGTACCGAAATGTTTGAGCACATTGTAAAATTATTAATTGGACAATACTTATATCAGCAATAAATGATGATTCATTAGAACATCATGAAAAACTAGTAAGAAATTTATAGGAAGTGAGGTATACATATGAAAGGAAAATGGTTTTTTGTACCTGCAGTTTTAGTTTTACTATTAGCGTTAGCAGGATGCGGTAAAACTGTAGAGGAACAAATTAAAACAGGAGTTGCAAATGCACAAACTGTATTTGAAGAAAATGCTCAACAACCGAATAAGTCAATTGGGTTAATTCAATTGTATTTACCCTCTGGTTATAGCGTTGAACAAAGTGAAGATATTAATAATTTAATAGTTAGAAAAGGAAAAGACAGCTACATTTTATTCGTAAATAACAATGAAAAAGAAGATAGTAATTTACATTATGAATTATTGAAAAATGATAAATCCAAAAAGATTGTGAAGGAAGAAACTGTTGAGCTTGATGGAGCGTTTGGTTTTACTGCTGTTGTAGAGTATGATGAAGAGCGATTTGAATTAATTGCTAGCTGTGGCGGAGTAAAGATTTCAACAATTTCAGAGGATAAAAATATTGATCAAAAGCTTGTTGATATGATGACAATTGTTCGTTCTGTTAAATTGGTTGAAGAAGACGATAAGACAAACTAATCGATAGAAATGAAAACTTTTGCTACAATAATGTTAAATACTTTTCAAAGTACGGTTCACTTTATGTGAGCCGTTTATTGTTGTTAAGATAATAATTAATTTTATTAAAAAATATTCAAAGGAATTTTAATTTAGTATGGTTTGGGTGAGCGGGCTAAGCACACAAGCCGCAAAAAGGATGTGATTTTATGAAGTCGAAGGATTTGGTAGAGCAATTAAAATTGCGATTAGGAACAGACCAGTTTGAATTTGATTTTGATAAAGAAAAAGATACTTTGAGACTTAAACATAAAACATTAAACCGAGGAATGGATATTTATCTTTCTGATATTTTAGCTAAATATCATACAAAAAAAGAACGGGCAATTGATGAGGTTGTTTACACAATTGAACAAACATTTTCAGCAATGGAAAAAGAACAGTCAGAAGGATTTCATGATCTATCACTAGTATATCCAGTAATCCGTTCTGCCTCATTCCCGTTAAACTCTAATGAAGGTCACCCATTTGTTACGACAGACCATACTGCGGAAACTCGTATTTACTATGCACTTGACTTAGGGACAACCTATCGATTAATTGATAAATCAATGCTAGAAAAATTAAATGTATCAGAAAGTCAAATTCGCGAAGCAGCTCGTTTTTCTGTTCGAAAGTTATCGACAAACATAAAAAAAGATGAAGTGGCCGGGAATATCTTTTACTTTTTAAACGAAAATGATGGTTATGATGCGAGCCGAATATTGAACGAAGCGTTTTTGAAGGAAATGAAATCTAAAATCGAAGGTGATATGACCGTTTCTGTTCCACATCAAGATGTGTTAATTATTGGTGATATTCGTAACGAAGTAGGGTATGATGTATTAGCGCAGATGACTATGCATTTCTTTTCAATCGGTGCTGTACCGATTACATCATTATCATTTGTATATGAAAATGGTGAATTAGAACCGATATTTATATTGGCGAAGAATAAAGTAAAAAAGGAGCAAGAAGAGTAATGATCGTAGCGTACAATAAAAAATATGTTGGAGATGTACTACTAGTACAATTAGCAACTGAAAAAATCGCAAATACAGAAGTTGAGCAAATTGGTGATTTTGCCATTTTAAAAGAGAAGGCAACAGGCGAAACGAAAGCATTTAATTTATTCAATGCAAGTAAATATGTAGAATTAGATGTTGAAGGTAATGTGGAAGTAACGCCTGAGCTAGTAGAAAAAATCGAAAATGCAATGAAGGAAAATGGAGTAAACATTTCGTTAGATGTCGATTTTTCACCAAAATTTGTAGTAGGATATGTTGAAGAAAAAGAAAAACATCCAAATGCTGATAAACTAAGCATCTGTAAAGTTAATGTAGGCGATGAAGTTCTACAAATTGTATGTGGTGCACCAAATGTAGAAGCTGGACAAAAAGTAGTAGTTGCAAAGGTTGGAGCAGTAATGCCATCAGGATTGGTAATTAAACATTCTGAATTACGTGGTGTTGCTTCAGCAGGAATGCTTTGTTCAGCGCGTGAGTTGGCTATTCCAAATGCACCATCAGCAAAAGGTATTTTAGTATTAGACTATGATGCTGAAGTTGGCGCATCTTTTGAAATTCCTACAACTTTATAAAGATAATTTGAAAAAGATTTTTCTAAAATTAAATTGAAGATAAGTAACATCATCACAAATATTAAAAAATGTACATTTCTAAATTATTAGTTATGTACATTTTTTTATTGAAAAAATAGTAGTCTTATGAGTAATTGAGGATAGATTTTTAATAGATTAGGACTTTATCCCCTTTAAAATAAACGTTATAATAGGTTAAAAGGTATTTATTTATCGGAGGTGTAATTGTAGTTATCTATTAAAATTTGCAATTATTTTATAATTTAAAATCGCTATAAATTGTGTTTATGGTGAGTTTAAAAACATAAGATAAAAGGTTTAATACTTTTTATTATTGTTCCCTTTATACATAACGAAAAGGAATTTAAGCACAGTGGTGAAATGTCAACCCGGAAAAACATCAAAATTGGAAATTCCTTTAGCATTTAACATCTAAATTCTTATTTTTGGGCGCACTTAAATAAACCTCACGTTTTCCAACTTCAAAAG
>JAEXYZ010000080.1 GCA_023405135.1 Bacillota bacterium
CGTGAGGGAGCCAAAAGGCGACTACTTCCTATAGGAAAACCAACAGATCCTCCAGCTGTCCGGATCAACTGGAAATTCTATCGGAAAGAGCTCTTACTACTAATATACGAGGAGTGAATGTATTGAAGAAAATACTTGTATCAGTAATTTTAGTTTTAATGATTTTATCAGCTTGTAATTCATCAACATTAAGTTTTAGTGAAATTGAAAATGTACCTAATAATGTGCAAGAAAAAATTAATTCCGATTTAAATCTTCAATTAATCAATGATGGTGAAAAAGGTAAATATATAATTTTTCACTCAAGAGGCGATATAGAAAGAACTGATGTTAAAACAGAAGGGGATAAGGTAACAATAAATTTTGATGTATCAAATTCACAGGATGATGTTGAAAAGCAATATACATATTATTTAACAACAGATCCAGAACTTGATGTAATAACAGTTCTAGTTAATGGTGAAGAAATGCCTTTTGAAGTTGTAACAAGTCTATAAGTAACTCCGAATGTTTTATTATATTATAAATGAATCAATTTTAGAGCATCATTCTATAAATGAGACAGTCCTCTAGATGCCTATAAATGATGAGGTGGTATAAATGAAAGGTTGGATATATGTTTTATATGCAGTAATATTAGCGATAGTTTCTATATTTACAGGAGAAATAGTAACATTTATTATGCTTGGATTTATTTTAATAAGCCTTCTAAATATTCATTCTACTTTAAAGGAGATATTAAAAGTTAATAAGGAGAAAATTGACTAGCTGTAGCTTTTTTGCAGTATTTATCTACCATAACTACGGAGCTTTAGCAAGATAATTAATTAACAGACATTTAACAATCGGGCGCAATTCCAAAGGGGAAATTGCGTTTTTTCTTTATGTATCGGATCATTTTCTTGAATTACCCGCAACAAAAAAATTGTAACTTCGTGTAAAATTTAATCATCATTTACCAGTTGACAAAAAAATGTAAAAAGAATATATTAATGTCAGTAAGTACTGACAATCCTTTGGGGGTAAATTATTAATTATGGCTTCAAATCGTAAACAAGAGACAAGTGAAAAAATTATAACAGTAGCAATCGATCTTTTTTCTAAAAATGGATATAACGGAGTTACAACAGAGGAAATTGCAAGGGAAGCCGGTTTTAGTGAAAAAACGCTTTTTCGACATTTTCAAAGCAAACAAAATTTATTGGAAAAAGCCATCGATCGATACCATTATGGCGAGGAAATGCGTTCTATTTTTGAAAGTAAGCTCGTCTGGAATTTGAAAGACGATCTAGATTTAATTAGCCAAAATTACCATAGAATTATGCATCAAAACAGAAAGCTCCTTAAAATGCTTATGAAAATAGGAGAGAATGTGCCTGGTTTGCACCAATATTCTCACAGGCATCCAGAGTTATTGAAGGAGTTTTTAACAAACTATTTTGAAGAGATGAAAAATCGAAAAAAAATTATCCCGATTGATGCGGAAAAAATGGCTATTACTTTTCTTTACATGAATTTTGGATTTGCCCATGCAAGGATGAACGGTGATTCCGCCTTTGTGGAAGGGGAGTTTGAAAAGCTTCTAAATGATAGTGTGGCATTATTTACTAGAGGATTAACCCTCTAGTATGTTTTTATCCTTAAATGTCAGTCAGTACAGACGTTCATTTTACAAAAAAAGGAGAAATCGAGAATGAATCAAGTGTTAAAAAAACAAGGAAATGAAAAATTATTGATTATCATGATGCTTACTGTAACCCTTTCATCCATGAGTATATTGCTTTTCAACTTTGTTCTACCACAAATAAGCAAAGAATTTCAGCTTACTAATTCACAGGTAAGCTGGGTTACTTCAGCATACACACTTTTATATGGGATTGGTACGGCAATTTACGGAAAACTTGCAGATCGATATAAGCTTAAAAACTTATTAATTTTTGGTTTATTACTCTTTGCAATTGCATCATTACTAGGCTTCTTTTCTAATTCTTACTGGGTATTATTAGTGGCAAGATGTTTACAAGCGACAGGTGCAGCTACAATTCCAGCTACAGCTACTCTAGTCCCAATCCGATATTTCCCTCTTGAAAAAAGAGGAACAGCAATGGGGACTGTGTTTATTGGTACTGCTCTTGGCAGTGCGCTTGGGCCAATTGTTTCTTCGTTAGTTGTTAGTGTTGTAGACTGGCGATGGTTATTTTGCATCCCCTTATTACTTCTTTTGACATTGCCGTTTTATTTAAAGTACTTAGGCGATGAGGAAGGTACAAATACAAGTATTGATTGGTTGGGAGGTGGACTGTTAGCTCTAAGCGTTGCCCAAATTTTATTAGGTGTAACAAATAATGCGATGTGGTTTATTGGTGGAATCGTTGCACTCGTTCTATTTATATATCGCATTCGTTTAGCAAAGTATCCTTTTATTCAACCTGAGTTATTTAAAAATAAAACTTATATTTCTTATTTAATATTGGCGTTCTTTGTAACTGGAATTGGTTATTCATTATTCTTTTTAACTCCTTTGGTTTTAGCAGATGTTCAAAATCTCCCGGTTAATTTGATAGGGGTGGCAATGGTACCGGCCGCAGCAACAACTGCTTTATTAAATAGACAAGGCGGAAAGATAGCAGATTTAAAGGGTACATCAACGTTATTCATTACTGCATCAGGATTATTAATTGTTTGTTTCTTTTTACTTTCTACATTTATCTATTCAAATGCTGTACTGATTGCACTATTTCTAGTAATAGGAAATGTAGGCCAATCATTTATGATGATCGTCATGTCAAAATCGGTTTCATTAACATTACCTAGTGAACATTCAGGAGTGGGTATGGGGTTATTAATGATGCAGAACTTTATTGCAGGTTCTATCGCAGTTGGCATATATGGGAAGACTGTAGATATAGTAGTAAATAGTTCGTGGAATCCATTTAACCAGCTTTCAATTGGTGCTACATTCAGTAACATTTTCTTTGTATTGTTTATCTTACATGTAATTATTTTGTTTGTTTATACTCTTAGTAAAGGTTTGTATAAAAAGCCTTTAAACTAATGAGGATGATAAGTTATTTATGGTGCAAAATTCTGCTTGTAAAATACTAGCATTTGAAATGTAGGCCGAAAAGTAGGGAAACAATAAGTAGATGGAGTTACTTTTGTATCGATCGGTAAAAATAATATTATAAAAATAAAATTTGCACTGAAAGAGCGGTTGTATGTACTTACATCCAAAATGCTAAGGCAGCATCATACATCGAATATATCAAAGGAGATGGAAACAATATGAAAATCATTATTACTAGTATATTTGTACAAGATCAAGAAAAGGCATTAAAGTTTTATTCAGAAACGTTGGGCTTTGTTAAAAAGCACGACGTTCCTTCTGGTGAATTTAGGTGGATTACGCTTGTTTCTCCTGAGAGGCAAGAAGGTACAGAGCTTTTACTCGAACCAAATCAACATCCAGCTGCTAAAGAGTATCAAAAGAAATTATATGAAGACGGCATACCAGTAACTATGTTTGGTGTGGAGGATATTCAAAAAGAATACGAAAGGTTACTGAATCTAGGCGTGAAGTTTATAATGGAGCCGACAAAAATGGGTGAAAACACAATAGCTATCTTCGACGATACGTGCGGAAACTTTATTCAAATAATTCAGCAATAATTTCATAACATAGTTAAGTAGCACTAAATGGCATTTTCGGCAAGTTCTAAGTGGGGTAAAAATACCGAAAATAAAATAACTTATTGTTAACCCTATCCACTGTTTGGATGGGGTTATAAATTTTCAAGGGTCTAAAATTAAAGCTGTTGTTATTATTCTAAAGCATGGTATTGTGAAAACTAAAACCCGCAACACTTCATTATGATTTGGTCATTAATATAACAAAGTTTGTTCTAACATAATTAACCTTGGTAGAGTGCAATCACTACAAGCCAAGATTTCTTGCATATTGAATTTATGTTGTTTATTTGGCGCTCTTTTACAAGAAGAATAAAATTGTAAAAATTGCTGATTCTAAAATAAGATTCAAATAAAAATACGTAAAGAAGGTTGAAGATTTAGAAAGTCCCTATCCTAAAAAATTTAAATTTTTTACTTTACATACCACACAGGGGTATGGTAGTATGTGATCAAGATAGGAGGTTGAACTTATGGATGAAGTAGCTTTCCATGTAGAGGATGGTTCGTCTTGTCGAAAAAGTCATCATCCAGAACGTGTAAAAAAGGATTTAACTACTCGATTAAATCGTATAGAAGGTCAAATCCGAGGCATTAAAGGCATGATTGAAAAAGATGTATACTGTGATGATGTAATTACACAGCTTTCTGCCACACAATCTGCATTAAATAGTGTTGCTAAAATTCTTTTAGAAGGTCACTTAAAGGGTTGTGTCGTAGATCGTCTTTCAGAAGGTGATGATGCTGTACTTGATGAATTAATAGTTACGATCCAAAAATTAATGAAAAAGTAAATTTTTTTAGATCAAATATACCCCGGTAGTGTATTTTTATCAAAAATAATAAGGTATGAAAAGGAGAAATTACGATGCAAAATGTAACTTTAAACGTACAAGGGATGTCTTGTGGACATTGTGTAAAAGCTATAGAAGGAAGCGTTGGTGAATTAGAAGGGGTTAACCAAGTAAACGTAAAATTAGACGAAGCTTTAGTTGATGTTTCTTTCGATGAATCTCAAGTAACCCTGGATAAAATTAAGGAAACAATTGTAGATCAAGGATATGATGTAGAATAAGAGTGCTTCAATAGCACTCTCTCATTTTCATTAATATATACCCCATCTAGGTATAAAGGAGAGGTGGAAAAGATTATGAGTACAGAAGCTAGTAAAGTAAAAGAAGCGAGTATTCAAATCACAGGAATGACTTGTGCAGCATGCGCGACACGCATTGAAAAAGGATTAAATAAAATGGATGGTGTCGAACAGGCATCTGTCAATTTAGCTCTAGAAAAATCATCGATTAAATATGACCCGTCAAAATTGAGTGAAGCAGATTTTGAAAAGAAAATCGAGGCACTTGGCTATGGTGTCGTGAAACAAAAAGCAGAGTTTGATATTACAGGAATGACTTGCGCCGCATGTGCAACGCGCATTGAAAAAGGATTAAATAACTTGGATGGTGTTGCAAGTGCAAACGTCAATTTAGCACTTGAAAAAGCAACGATTGAATTTAATCCTTCGGAAGTAACAATTGCAGATATCATTGCTAAGGTTGAAAAACTTGGTTACGGTGCACATCAAAAACAAGAGGATAAAGAACAGGTAGACCACCGTGAAAAGCACATTAAAGATCAACAACGTAAATTTATACTTTCGGCGATTTTATCACTGCCATTATTATGGACGATGGTCGGTCACTTTTCATTTACATCGTTCTTATATGTACCAAATTTCTTAATGAACCCATGGATACAACTGATTTTGGCAACACCGGTACAATTTATAATCGGGAAACAGTTTTATGTAGGCGCTTATAAAGCACTTCGTAATGGCAGTGCCAATATGGATGTCCTTGTTGTCATGGGTACTTCAGCGGCATATTTTTATAGTGTCTATCAAGCGATTGTTACGGCTGGAACACACCACGGTCCACACTTATATTTTGAAACAAGTGCGGTACTAATTACACTAATCCTCTTAGGGAAATTATTTGAAGCAAAAGCAAAAGGGCGTTCATCAGAAGCGATAAAAAAATTAATGGGGCTTCAAGCTAAAACAGCCATTGTTGTACGTGATGGAGTTGAAAAAGAAGTTCCGTTAGAAGAAGTCGTAATCGGTGACACAATTTTAGTGAAACCTGGTGAAAAAATTCCAGTTGATGGTGAGGTATTAGAAGGAACAACTGCTGTTGACGAATCAATGTTAACAGGTGAAAGTTTACCAGTAGATAAAAAGAGTGGTGACGTATTATACGGCTCAACGATTAACAAAAATGGCTTCATTAAAATGACAGCAACAAAAGTTGGACGTGACACAGCATTAGCTCAAATCATTAAAGTAGTGGAGGATGCCCAAGGTTCAAAAGCACCAATCCAACGTCTAGCCGACCACATTTCAGGTATTTTTGTACCAATTGTTGTGGGGATTGCCTTACTTACTTTCCTAGTTTGGATTATATGGGTTCAACCAGGTGAATTTACGCCTGCACTTGAAGTGTTAATCGCAGTACTTGTTATTGCTTGCCCATGTGCGCTTGGTTTAGCGACACCAACTTCTATTATGGCAGGTTCAGGCCGCGCAGCAGAATTTGGTATTTTGTTCAAAGGCGGCGAGCATCTAGAGCAAACACAAAGCATTGACACAGTAGTAGTCGATAAAACAGGCACTATTACACACGGTAAACCAGTATTAACAGACGTTTTAGTAGCACAAGGTCAAGATGAAGAGAAATTTTTATCATTGATTGGAGCAGCGGAAAAACAATCTGAGCACCCATTAGCACAAGCAATCGTTCAAGGTATTCAAGAAAAAGGTATTGAACTTGGCAACATTCAATTTTTTGAAGCAATTCCAGGTTTCGGTGTGCAAGCGACGATTTCAGGTCAAGGAGTTGTCATTGGTACACGTAAACTGATGCAACAATATGGTATTGATATTACATCAGTGCTTCCAGTAATGGAGGAATTGGAGAAAAACGGCAAAACAGCAATGCTAGCTGGAATTAACGGCCAGTATGCTGGTCTAGTTGCTGTAGCAGATACAATTAAAGAAACCTCTCGTGAAGCTGTACGCCGATTACAAGAAATGGGCATCAAAGTAATCATGATGACAGGTGATAATAAACGTACAGCACAAGCAATTTGTAATGAGGTAGGCGTTGATGCAGTTGTTGCAGAGGTGCTTCCTGAGGGGAAAGCAATAGAGGTGAAAAAACTACAACAGCAGGGCAAAAAAGTAGCAATGGTCGGTGATGGTATTAATGATGCACCTGCACTAGCTACAGCTGATATTGGGATGGCCATTGGTACAGGTACAGATGTTGCAATGGAAGCTGCAGATATTACACTCATTCGAGGAGATTTAAATAGTATTGCCGATGCGATTTTAATGAGTCGCAAAACGATGAAAAATATTAAGCAAAACTTATTCTGGGCATTTGCCTACAATACTATAGGGATTCCAATTGCCGCAGCAGGTTTCCTTGCACCTTGGGTTGCTGGTGCAGCAATGGCGTTTAGCTCCGTGTCAGTCGTTTTAAACGCCTTACGTTTACAAAGAGTGAAATTAAAAAAATAAAATGTTGATATCACTTGTTACTATATTAGTACCTAGAATTATTTCGCAAGTTATATACCCTACCGTTGTATGGTAGTTGATTAAAGGGGGAAATTTATATGAAAGATAGTGGCAATAAATTTAAGATTGCCATAAATGGGGGAATAGGGTACGGAGCAAAACTCAACTCCAAACAACTTATGACAATCTCCAAATATATGAACGATGACGAGGAACTAGAGTTAACTACATTCCAACAACTCTATATTGAAATCCCAAAAGATAAAAAGGAAGATATTTTAGAAGAATTTCAACGTGTTGGATTAGCATGTTATCCAGTTGGAAACTTCGTAAAGAGCTTGAGAACATGTAATTTTTGCAAAGGGGAAGAAGAGGAAGGAATGCCAGTAGCAAAAGAGTTAAATCGCCGAATTGCAGGAAAGGCAGTGCCATTTACTATAAAAGCTGCCTATACAGGTTGTCCCATTGGCTGCGGTGAACCTATGTTAAGCGATATAGGTATTATGAAAATTAGAGACCATTACAATTTATATGTTGGTGGAAAAGCCAAAGGGAAGGACGCCGAGGTTGGTACTCTATTGATGGAGAATTTAACGCCAGAAGAATTGTATGAAACAGTTGAAAAGATTATCGATGTCTATTCCGAAATGGGGAAAAAGCGGGAGACATTCCATAAGTTTTTAAAGAGAATTGGTAGAGATCAATTAATGGGCAATCAATAAATTAAATTCCATTTCTTAATTATGATTAAGTAGTTAAATCAAGAAAATTGAGATACCATTTATCATTGCTTTTATGACAGTATTACATGAATTAATCAACATTCAAAAAAAGAATAAGTAAATAAAAAAACTGGAGAAGATTCCTTTATGTCAAAACATTCACATATGATGACGCAACCAAATCCGAAGCGCTGGAAAGCACTAGCGTTGTTGTGCTTTGCAAATTTCCTTGTAATGATGGATAGTGCTATTATCCAGGTTGCCTTGCCGTCTATCAAAGATACTCTAGGATATACGGAGGCAAACTTACAATGGGTAATGAACGCCTTTCTTATTTTGTTTGGAGGGTTATTGCTTTTAGGAGGAAGATTATCGGATTTATTCGGCCACAGAAGAATTTTTATGTGGGGGGTTTCAATCTTAACCGTATCATCTTTATTTGCTGGTTTAGCTTGGAATGAAGTGTCGCTTAATGTAGCGCGAGCAGTGCAAGGAGCAGGTTCCGCGTTGATAGCACCAGCTGCACTTTCCATTATTATGATTTTGTTTAGTGCAGATAAGAAAGAAATGGGAAAGGCACTTGCATTTTGGGGTCTTTCCGGAGCAGCGGGTGGTTCGCTTGGTATTGTTCTTGGCGGTATCCTTACACAATTACTTAGCTGGAGATGGACGCTACTATTCTATGTCCCAGTTGGTATACTAGTCTTGATATTGTCGCCAAAACTCCTGCAGAAAGGCACAAAGAAAAAAGGCAAAATTGATTATGCGGGTGCAATTTCTGTTACAGCATCATTAATTATGATTGTGTATGGGATTGTAACTGCAGAGCGAAATGGCTGGCAAGCACTCTCTACTATATTACCTTTAACAATCGGAGCCATTTTGTTCATCATTTTTATCCTTATTCAATTATTTAGAAAAGAACCACTGATGCCACTTGGTATTTTAAAGACACCAAACTTAGCAGCAGGTAATGTTTCACTTATCTTGTTATCAGCATCTTGGTTTCCACTTATTTATTTTCTTATTCTATATTTACAGCAGGTTCTAAAATTTGAACCTTTTATGGCCGCAATGGGTATGTTACCGGCTCCAATTCTAATGGCCATATTTATGGTTGTTCTTGCAGAAAGAGTAATGGCGAGAATTGGTATGAAAGTTACGATGGCCATTGGATTTGTTTTACTTGGTATTTCCGGGCTCTTATTTTCTGGAAATACGGTTGACGGGAAATATTGGAGTGATGTGTTCATCGCTTTACTATTGGCTGCTCTCGGTAATGCGCTTGCCTATCTTCCCGCAACCACTGCAGCAGTATCGGAGGTTAAGTCAGAAGAATCTGGACTTGCTTCTGGCTTATATAATATAACATATCAGGTTGGCTCGGCAGTCGGTTTAGCTATGTTAGTATCCATTGCTGCTGCAACTGCCGCTGCAAGTACAGAAATTCCATTAATCGCTCTAAACGAAGGCTATCAGCGTGCATTTTTCTGGGGTGGAGTAGTTGCATTTGTAGGTGCAATCTTGGCAATTCTGTTTATACGCTTACCAAAGCAAGATAGGCAAACAGCTCAAAGATAAAGTTTTTAATATTCCCTATTGTTTACAAATATATGGGAAAATGGGTAAAAATGAAGTACGGCAAATACATGATATATAAAGTAGTTTTTGCCATTCCTTAGTATCAGTACTATGCGTAAACTGTATAACTTTTTTACGACAAACGAGCGTAAGTCCAGTAGGAAAATTGCGCTCGTTTTTTTATGTATCATGCAATTTTTTCGCATCATATAGATTTTTAGATTAAACTCTATAAATTATCGTAAAATTTTACATATATAAGTCTATACAATATGGGTTTTTGTAAAGAAGAATCTTTGCTCTAAAGATTTTGACCTTGTAAAAAGGTATAGGGAAGGAGCTTAAATAAAAAGGTGGATGGTTAAAATAATGAGTGATTGGATGGTTTCTAATGAATAGATTTAACTTAAAATATGATTATTTAAAATGATCTGCTAAGTAAATGAAAAGGACTGTTATAGGTGGATTGGAGACCAGACCGAAAAGCAAAAAAAGCTATATATAAACAACTTGCCGAGTATATTGAAAATGGAATAGCAGATGGTACTTTTCCATCCGATAAACCTTTACCATCTGAAAGGTATTTAGCGAAGGAGCTGAACTTGAACAGAAGTACTGTAGTTGCAGCTTATGACGAATTGGAAGCAAATGGACTTATTCAAAGAAATAGAGGAAGCGGGACTACAATCAGTAAAGATATATGGGGTATTGCCAAGAAACGTATTCCGAGTTGGAATCGGTATATCGAGGCAGGGTCTTTTTTGCCAAATCTACCAGTTACGCAAAGAATTAGAAAAGAAGCGGTTGAACATAAGCTAATTAATTTAGCTAGCGGTGAATTGTCGGAAGATCTTTTTCCAGTGAAATTTTTAAGAGAAATTACTTCGACACGAAGTTTTATTGGAAGCCTAGGGTATGATCACCCACAAGGTAGTGCTATATTAAGAAATACTCTTACAAAACATGTAAAAAAGTATCGAGGGATTGAAACTAAATCTTCTTCAATTCTTATTACATCTGGAGCACAACAAGCGCTGCACCTAGTCGTACAGTGTTTGTTAAAACCTGGAGATGCAGTTGCAATTGAAGATCCTTCATATAATTATAATCTTCCAATTTTTCAATCAGCTGGCTTAAAGATTTATTATTTGCCTGTCGGTAAAGATGGTATAAATCCTGATGATTTACTGTCATTATATAAGAAACATCGGATAAGAATGATTTTTTTAAATCCTTCTTATCATAACCCTACAGGCACTTTAATGAACGAAAAAAAACGGAAGGCAATTTTAGAGATTTCCTCCGAATATGGAATTCCTGTAGTAGAAGACGATCCCTATAGTTTAATATCTTTTACTGGTGACAAAATCCCTACACTAAAATCAATAGATATGAATGGAAATGTGTTATATATTAGCTCCTTGTCTAAAATTGTCGCCTCAGGGTTAAGAATTGGTTGGATTATTGGGCCAACATCAGTAATCGAAAGATTATCTGATGCAAAGCAACAAATTGACTTTGGTCATTCCAGCTTTACACAATGGATTGCCAATGATTTTTTGGAATCTGATAATTTTCAGTTTCATATTAAAGGATTGGCAAAACAATTAGAAAAACGGAGAAATCAAATTGTAGCAAGCCTTAACTTTTATTTAAAGGATGAGGTGGAATTTTCTATTCCACAAGGTGGCATTCATATTTGGGTCAAGTTAAAAAAAGATTGTAATGAGATGCAATTGCTTGAGGAATCCATTAAAAGGGGTGTAATCTACGTTCCTGGTTCAACAATGGGATCTAAAAAAGGGTATGCTCGCTTCACTTTCGCTAGGGAAGATGAAAAATCAATTGATGAAGGCATTAAACGCTTTTCAGAGGCCCTTCATTTTCTTTAAGTAACAATGATATTTCCGAATTGTAAAGGGATCATTAGTTGTTCATGATTCCTTTTCTTTTTATAGTAAATGGATGGTCAAAAAAGTATAGAATTGGATGGGCATAAAAAATTAAGAATCTTTATGATGGATATGTAGATAATGTAATACATGATTCTTGTTTAACAGTTTTAATTTTTTCTTTCTATTGATACTTAATAGTTTATGTAGTTAAATAAGACAACCAGAAATTACACAAGGAGTTGATATATATGACGTGGACAGCTGTTCTTCTAATTGTAGGTGGGATCCTTCTAAAATTGTTAACGAGTCCTCCAAGTGCAGTTGTAGGATGGGTTGTAAGTAGATTTGCGCTTCACCCAAAACTAGATTCAAAATACGCTACTATAACATTTAACGGAAAGCAATTAGACGAGGAAGAAAAAAATAAACTGATTAACAATTTCAATGAAGCGTTATTTTTAGAGAGATATCATATATTTCCAGGCAATGAAGAAATTTTTCTACACCCAGAGACGAATGTAATTCCATTTGTTATCAACGTAAAACGAAGAAAAAAAGAAGTAAATTTCTTTGTTTACAGTCACGATGACCATGTGGATGTAGTTAAGCAGCGGAAGAAGAAAATTGCTTCTTATAGTCTGAGTTCTGAGTATTTACAAGAGTTTTCTATTACAAATAGCATAAAGGTATAAAAGAAAATGCTCTATAAAGCTATTTAAGGGATTTCGATAAAAAGAATCCGCGGTTCAAAAAAGAGAAATACTTTGAAAAAAGTAATACTAAGTTATATTGATTATGAGGTTTTAACAAACTCTAACGGATTCGTTAATATATGTGGATTTAAGAATAGTAATTATTAAAGTAAGAGTGCATTCCGGAGTGAAAATGCACTCTTCTTTTTGTATTAGTCTATTTTCTGGATGTAAAGGAGCCAGTTTATTAAATGAAGGATAATTGTAAACAACTTGGAAAAAATATACCCTAAACATTCTTTAGGGGTGATAGAGTTGAACAAAAGTACTCTTTTTCTGTCAAGTATCTTAATTTTTGGAATATATCATGCAGAGGTTTGTGGAAAAACAGACGTCCCTCCATCTTTTGAGGAATTTTTTACAGAAGGAGGGTATAAGACAGTTGAGGATGCATTAGACAATTTTGAACAACATTATAAACAAAAGCCTAACTTACCGCTTAGAGTACCTCCAATAAGTTTTACCCATCAGTTTGGGATATTTCACGACTTAGATGGTGATTTCAACGATTTTTTTGAAGTGAAATATATTAATGATCAAATACCAGAAAATCATTATAAAATTTATGTTCGTTCTAAAAAATATAAAATAGAATTTGATGATAAATATGTATTAAAAGTCTATAAATTAAATAATGGGAATGATGCTCTGTATATGGAACCAAACTTTCCTTTCAAAATGTTAGCATTCGAAAATGGTAACTGGCAATATGTGTTGCATATTGATAACAGAGTAGATGAAGTAACACCTGAAATCTTAGTTCAGATAGCGAATTCAATAAATTATGATACTGAAAACTAATATAAACTAAAATGTACTTTTGGAAATAATATACAATTCACATTTATTAGCTCATTGTACGAAACCAGCCATAAAAAATCCTTCAACAATCGAGAGGCTGGGACAAAACCCGTCTCTGATGAAAAAGCCGGTGAAATTTTACGATAAGTAAAATTTCACCGGCTTTGATTATTTTAAATAAAAAATAAGGACCACTTCTGATAAAATTAAGTCACCACAACAAAATTATACAGAAAGAAGGATCCTTATGTTTAAAAATTATAACATGAATCAAATCGTTTTGCCTTTAGAATTAGAAGTAAAATTACAAAAAAATGATATTGCTTACCACGTGCATCATTTAGTGGAAAGTATTCCTCCAGAAGCATTTGAACCATTTCTCCGAAATGAGGGATGTCCTGCCTATCATCCACGCATGATGCTTAAAATTATCTTATGTGCCTACACACAATCTGTCTTCTCAGGACGCAAAATTGAAGCGTTATTAAAAGATAGTATTCGGATGATGTGGTTAGCTCAAGGGTATGAACCAAGCTACCGTACAATCAATCGTTTTCGTGTCCATCCAAAAGTAAAAGAATTGATTCGCCAATGTTTCGTCCAATTCCGGTGCCAATTGATTGAAGAAAAACTAATCCATCAAGAAGCCATTTTTATCGATGGTACAAAGATTGAAGCGAACGCAAATAAATTTAC
>JAEXYZ010000110.1 GCA_023405135.1 Bacillota bacterium
CTTTATAACATGGCCGCGAAAAATAAAGCACTTGCAGAAGCAATTGCTCAAGCAGTTTTTGATATTTCACCTTCGTTAGTGTTATTTGGTCTTGCTGGAAGTGAATTAACAAAAGCGGGAGAAAAAATTGGTTTGAAAACAGCCCATGAAGTATTTGCCGATCGTACTTATCAGCAGGATGGTACATTAACATCTCGTAAACAACCGAATGCATTAATAACTGATAGAGAACAATCTGTTTTGCAAGTTGTAAAAATGGTAAAAGAGGGAAGTGTGCTATCACAGCAACAAATCGAAATCCCGTTACAAGCAGATACTGTATGTATTCATGGAGATGGAGAGCACGCTGTTGAATTTGCAAAATATATTCATACAGTATTAACAGAACAGCAAATTTCTGTTCTTGCAATTGAGGAGGGAAAATCAAATGGCAGCAAGTAAACTTGAAGTAGACGTAGAAAAAACGAATCAAAAGCAAACTAGAGATTTTGTTAAGAAAACTACTAGTAAAAGTGTTTTATTAGGGGCAGCTTTTTTAATGGCAACCTCTTCAATAGGGCCGGGTTTTTTAACGCAAACAACAGTATTTACCCAGCAATTAGCTGCTAGTTTTGCATTTGTTATATTAATTTCATTAATTTTAGACATTGTTGCACAGGTAAATGTTTGGCGAATTATTGCAGTTTCTGGCTTACGAGGTCAAGAGATTGCCAATAAAGTATTACCTGGCTTAGGTGTAATTTTGGCAATTATGATTGTAATCGGTGGTTTAGCTTTCAATATTGGTAACGTTGCGGGAGCAGGTCTAGGGCTAAATGCAATGCTTGGATTAGATCCAATAATGGGTGCGGTACTAAGTGCATTTTTTGCTATTCTGATTTTCATTTTTAAGGAAGCAGGAAAAGCGATGGATAAAGTTGCTCAGGTTGCGGGTGGTGTCATGATTTTACTTATGATGTATGTTGCCATTACAACTTCACCACCTGTAGGAGAAGCAATCGTTAATACTTTTGTACCTGAACAAATTAGTTGGTTTGCGATTGTAACATTAGTTGGAGGATCTGTAGGAAGATACATAACTTTTTCTGGTGGTCACCGACTGTTAGATGCAGGAATTAAAGGAGTAGAATCTTTACCAGAAGTTACAAAAAGCTCTGTAACAGGAATTTTAATTACAGGTGTTATGCGTATTGCATTATTTTTAGCTGTACTTGGTGTAGTTGCGCAAGGTTTAGCAATTGATCCTGATAATCCACCTGCCTCTGTTTTCCAATTAGCTGCTGGAGATATTGGTTATCGTATGTTTGGTGTAATTATGTGGGCAGCAGCAATTACATCTGTTGTTGGAGCAGCTTATACATCTGTTTCGTTTATTCGTTCTTTCCATCCTCTAATTGAGAAGTTTCACAATTGGATAATTATTGGTTTTATCATCGTGTCAACTGCAACGTTTGTTTTTGTGGGAAGACCAGTAAATGTATTAATTTTTGTTGGGGCATTAAATGCGCTAATTTTACCATTAGCACTAGGTACTTTACTAGTTGCTGCACATAAAAAAGACATTGTTGGTACATATAAACATCCAATTTGGTTAACGGTAACTGGAGCATTGGTTGTTTTAATTATGGGCTATTTAAGTGTGATTACACTCATTGAACAACTGCCACAATTATTTAGTTAATACTAGAGTGTTTGTAGATGAAGTGTATCTAGACGAGGAGTTGATAAATAATGGCATCGTATCAAACAGTAGAACCTAATGAAATTCGTACTCTAATTCGAAATCAAGAAATTACAGGACCAACTGCGGGAATGTCAATTGGCTATACGCAAGCAAATTTAGCAATTTTAAAGAAAGAGCATGCCTTTGATTTTCTACTATTTTGTCAGCGAAATCCAAAGCAATGTCCATTATTAGATGTGACAGAACCGGGTTCATTTATCCCTATGAAAACTGCTAAGGATGGAGATATTCGAAAGGACATTCCGAAATATCGGATTTACCGTGATGGTGTTTTTACTGAAGAAGTGTTAGATATTACAGATTATTGGGAAGATGATATGGTAGCATTTTTAATCGGTTGTAGTTTTACATTTGAAACACCACTTCTTGAAGCAGACATTCCGATTCGTCATATTGAAGAAAATTGCAATGTACCAATGTATAAAACTAATATTCCTTGTGAAAAGGCAGGTGTATTTGAAGGACCGACTGTTGTCAGTATGCGTCCGATGACACCAGAGGACGCAATTCGGGCGATTCAAATTACGACGCGATTCCCTAACGTACATGGTGCTCCGATTCATATCGGAAGCCCTGAACAAATCGGAATTGCTGATATTTCAAAGCCAGATTTCGGAGATGCTGTAACAATTAAGCCGGGGGAAATTCCAGTATTTTGGGCGTGTGGTGTTACACCTCAAGCAGTTGCGATGGAAAGTAAACCTTCAATTATGATTACTCATGCTCCAGGTCATATGTTCGTTACGGATATTAAGGAATCGAGTTTAAGTGTACTTTAATAAGTGCGGGTTTATATAGTGAAAATAGAATAGGGTATCCAAAAGTAAGAAGAGTAGTGATAGTAAGCAAATCTATTGCTACTTTTTTGCTATCTCTCTGCAGTGATTTCAGCATCCTCGTCATCTTTGCTCCTGCGGTACTTCGTATCCTCGTCGCAAAGAAACCTCCCTAAATAACTTTTGGGGAGGTTTCTTTGTACGAATTTTGTAAAACAACTCACGAGTTCTATATTGAAAAAACGTTTATACTAGTAAGTAGGAGTATATTGAGCGGATTGGAGATGTAATTATGAAAACGGTTGTTGTAGTTGGTGGCGGTATTACAGGATTATGTACAATGCATTATTTAAAAAAACAGGCTAAAGAATTAGATATACCTTTAAATCTAATATTAGCCGAAAAAAATACATATTTAGGTGGCAAAATGCACACTAAATATGAAAATGGCTTCATAATGGAAACTGGTGCAGATTCAATAGTAGCACGGTACCCTGGTGTTCTGGATCTTGTAAAAGAGCTGGATTTTGAATCGGAGCTTGTATATAACGAAACGGGAATTTCTTATATACATACAAACAATGAACTACATGCAATTCCGGTAGGTTCAACTTTCGGAATTCCAATGGATGTTGAATCATTAAATGCAAGTACATTGATTTCAGAAGAAGGAAAAAAAAGGGCGCTTAAAGATTTTGAACTACCGAATACAAATTTTACAAAAGAAAGCTCAATTGGTGAATTTTTAGAGTATTTTTTAGGCGAAGAAATCGTTAAAAATCAAATAGCACCAGTGTTAGCTGGCGTTTATTCAGGTGATCTCTATCAATTATCTCTTTCTTCGACATTGCCATATTTAGTTGATTATAAAAATAATTACGGAAGTATTATAAAAGGATTTGAAGCAAACCGTGCGCAATTCGAAAAAGCAGCAAATAAGAAATTTATCTCATTTAAAAAGGGTTTATCTTCCTTAATAAATCGACTAGAAGAAAGTATGCCAGAAGTAGAGTTTTATAAAAATACTGCTACGACAAGTGTTACGAAGGTTGATAATCGTTACGAAGTATTGTTTGATAATCAACAATCGGTTTTAGCTGATGCAGTCGTTTTAGCTGTTCCGAATCAAGTTGTCCGCAATGTTCTGAAGGATAAAGAATTAGATAACCAATTATTGAAATTTACTAATGCCTCAGCAATTACAATGTATTTAGGCTTTGATGTACCAGACTTAGTGTTACCAGCGGATGGTACGGGATTCATTGTTTCCCATAATAGTGATTTAGTATGTAATGCTTCAACTTGGACAAGTCGTAAATGGAAACATACATCTGCAAATGGAAACTTGCTTATTCGTTTGTTCTATAAAAATAATAATCCAAGATATGAAGAACTTGTTTCGATGTCAAAAGAGGAACTTACGCAAGTAGCATTAAATGATGTAAGACTAAGTTTAAATATTGAAGAAAAACCAATTGTAGTAAATGTTGAAAAATGGATTGATGCAATGCCTAGATACGATTTAGCACATAATGAAGCGTTACAAGTTGTTCTAGCAGAGCTAGAATCTAAATACCCGAATCTTTTTATCGCTGGATGCTCTTACTTCGGTGTTGGTATAGGTGCGTGTATTGAAAATGGTAAAAATACTGCACAAAATATTTCGAAAATATTATTGAGATGATTCTAAAAAATCAGATTATAGTATTGACGAAAGCACTATTTCAAGATATGATTCAACTTATTATAATAAAAAATAACTCTTATCAAGAGAAGCAGAGGGACTGGCCCAATGAAGCTTCAGCAACCAACGAAAAGTAAGGTGCTAAATCCAGCTGGCAAAAGCCGAAAGATAAGAAGGAAATCAAACTATCATGTTAAAGCCTTCTTTCAGATAAGAAGGCTTTTTATTTTTAATAAATAGACAGAATTTTACTAAAGTAAGTTAAGGGGATGAGCGAAGATTATGGGATTATTAGAAGCTTTAAAATCTAAAGTTTTAACTGCTGATGGTGCAATGGGAACACTATTATATTCGTATGGACTAGATAATTGTCATGAAGAAATGAATCTCGTAAAGCCTGACGTAATTGAAAAGATTCATAGAGAATATATTGCAGCTGGGGCAGATGTTATTCAAACGAATACATATGGTGCGAATGCGATTAAGCTTGCTCGCTATGGGCTTGAATCAAAGGTAGTTGAAATAAATGAAGCGGCAGTTGCAATAGCGAAAAAAGCAATTTCTAATGGAGAGCAATTTGTTGTCGGCTCCATTGGGGGCATTCGAGGTGTTCGAAAAAGTGATTCAACTTTAGAAGAAATACTAGCCTCCGTACGAGTACAAGCGGAAGTTTTAATTAATGGTGGGTTGGACGCTCTCTTATTAGAAACGTATTATGACTTTGAGGAATTGTCCGAAACATTAAAAATGCTCCGTACAATGACTGATATGCCAATTATTGCCCAAGTTTCGATGCATGAGCCTGGCGTACTACAAAACGGAATCCGATTAAATGAGGCGTTGCACGAACTTGAGAAACTTGGAGCAAATGTCGTCGGTGTAAACTGTAGACTCGGCCCATATCATACAATTCAAGCATTTGAAGGGGTAGAGCTACCAGAAAAAGCCTACTTATCAGCTTATCCAAATGCTTCATTATTAGATATAGAAGATGGTCGCGTAATTTATGAATCGGAAGTGGATTATTTTGCACGGGCTGCTGTCCAATTAAGAAATCAAGGAGTTCGTTTAATAGGTGGCTGCTGTGGAACGACGCCGAAACATATCGAAGCAGTGAAAAGACAACTGAAAAAGTTGAAACCAGTTGAATCAAAAGAAGCTAAAATACAACAAGAAACTTTTATTCAAGAGCCAGAACCTACAAAGCTTGAACCACTTCATGAAAAAGTTAAGCGTGAACGTTCGATTATTGTAGAACTTGATACGCCCAGACATCTAGAAATTGATTCTTTTGTTGAAGGGGCTAAAGCGCTTTACAATGAAGGTGCAGATATTATTATGATGGCAGATAATTCCCTTGCTTCCCCTCGCATCAGCAATATTGCCATGGGATCAATTTTAAAATTGCAGCATGGTATTCGTACAATGCCGCATATTACTTGCCGAGATCGAAACTTGATTGGGCTGCAATCTCATCTTATGGGGTTAAATGCATTAGGTTTACACGATATTTTAGCAGTTACAGGCGACCCGACAAAGGTTGGAGATTTCCCTGGTGCAACAAGTGTTTATGATGTTTCATCCATGGAATTAATTTCGTTAATTAAGCAATTAAATGAAGGGATATCCTTCTCGGGTAAAGCGTTGAAGAAAAAAGCAAACTTCTCAGTTGCTGCCGCATTTAATCCTAATGTTCGCGTAATTGATCGAGCTGTAAATAGGCTTGAAAAGAAAATTGAGCATGGAGCAGATTATTTTATTTCACAGCCTGTTTACTCTAAAGAAAAAATCGTAGAAATTTATGAAGCAACAAAGCATTTAGAAGCGCCAATTTATATTGGTATTATGCCATTAACAAGCTTCCGAAGCGCGGAGTTTTTACATCACGAAGTTCCTGGTATTAAACTTTCTGATGAAGTGTTAGAAAGAATGGGAGCCTGCGCAGGAGATAAAATTCGTGAGGCACAAGAGGGAGTTGCAATAGCAAAAGAGCTATTAGATACAGCTGTTCAACGCTTTAATGGTATTTATTTAATAACACCATTTTTACGATACGATTTAACAATTCAATTAATGCAATATATCAAACAACTTGATGAGCAAAATAAAGGGGTAAAAGTAAATGTTTAACCATCCGATAGAAGCACAATTGCAAAAGAGAATTTTAATTATAGATGGTGCAATGGGCACGATGTTGCAGCAAGCAAATTTAACCGCTGAAGATTTTGGTGGAGAAGAATTAGAAGGCTGTAATGAAAATCTAGTTTTAACTAGACCGGATGTTTTAACGAATATTCATCGTGCTTATTTAGAGGCTGGTGCAGATATTATTTGTACGAATACCTTTGGCGGTACACCACTTGTATTAAATGAATATGATTTAGGACATAAAGCAGAAGAAATTAATAAGCGTGCTGTAGAGCTAGCATTGGCTGCAGTAGAAGAATTTTCAACGGATGAATGGCCACGTTTTGTTGCAGGAGCTATTGGTCCAACTACTAAAACTTTATCGGTAACAGGTGGCATTACATTTGATGAACTAACTGAAAACTTTTATGTACAAGCAAAGGCTTTAATTGAAGCAGGAGCACATTTACTTTTACTTGAAACAAGCCAGGATATGTTGAATGTAAAAGCAGCATCACTTGCTATAAATCGTGCATTTGAAGAGACGGGGAAAAAGCTACCAATTATGGTATCAGCTACAATTGAACCGATGGGCACTACACTAGCTGGTCAAACAATCGAAGCGTTTTATATTTCAATTGAACATATTAATCCACTTTCTGTTGGTTTAAACTGTGCAACGGGCCCAGAATTTATGACGGACCATATACGATCATTATCGGATTTATCGACAAGCTATATTAGCTGCTACCCGAATGCTGGTTTACCAGACGAAGAAGGACATTATCACGAAACTCCAGATTCATTATCTATTAAACTACGAGGTTTTGCTGAAAAAGGTTGGCTTAATATTGTAGGTGGTTGTTGTGGTACAACGCCAGATCATATTAAGGCGATACGTGAAGCGGTAGATGGATACTCACCAAGGCAGGTTCCAGAGCAAACACATGGGCATGTCGTATCAGGAATTGACCCGCTACTATATGATGATTCGATGCGTCCTCTTTTTATTGGAGAACGTACAAACGTTATCGGGTCTCGTAAATTTAAACAGTTAATAATTGATGGAAAGTTTGAAGAAGCAGCAGAAATAGCACGGGCTCAAGTGAAAAACGGTGCACACGTTATTGATATTTGTTTAGCAAACCCGGATCGTGATGAATTAGAGGATATGCGTAACTTTATGCAAGAAGTTGTGAAAAAAGTTAAGGTACCTCTAGTAATTGATTCAACGGATGAACGTGTGATTGAAGAAGCTTTGAAATATTCACAAGGAAAAGCGATTATAAATTCAATTAATTTAGAAGATGGTGAAGAACGCTTTGATGCGGTTATGCCAATTGTTAAAAAGTATGGAGCTTCGGTTGTTGTAGGGACAATTGATGAAGCAGGAATGGCTGTAACTCGCCAAAGAAAGCTTGAAGTTGCGCAACGATCTTATCAATTGTTGACGGAAAAATGGGGTCTTAACCCAGAAGACATTATTTTTGATCCGCTTGTTTTCCCTGTCGGAACTGGTGACGAGCAATACATTGGAGCAGCAGAAGAAACTATCGAAGGAATCCGATTAATTAAAGAAAAATTCCCGAAAGCATTAACAGTACTAGGTGTAAGTAACGTATCATTCGGCTTACCTCCAGTAGGTCGTGAAGTATTAAATGCTGTCTTCCTATACCACTGTACGCAAGCTGGATTAGATTATGCGATTGTAAATACTGAAAAGCTTGAACGTTATGCTTCGATACCTGAAGCTGAAATTAAGTTAGCGAATGATTTGATCTTCAATACGAATGACGAAACACTCGCAGTATTTACTGATTTTTATCGCGATAAGAAAAAAGAAAAGTCAGTAGCGAACATTCCTGCAACTGTTGAAGAACGTCTTGCTTATTACATTGTGGAAGGAACAAAAGAAGGTTTAATTCCTGATTTAGAAGAAGCAAGAAAGATTTTTGATACGCCATTAGATATTATTAACGGTCCTTTAATGGAAGGGATGGCAGAGGTAGGCCGCCTTTTTAACGATAACCAATTGATCGTTGCAGAAGTACTACAAAGTGCTGGTGTAATGAAGGCAGCCGTTGCTCATTTGGAGCAGTATATGGAGAAAACAGATGATAGTTCAGGAAAAGGGAAAATCGTACTTGCTACTGTAAAAGGTGATGTACACGATATTGGGAAAAACCTTGTCGATATCATTTTAAGTAACAATGGATACAAAGTGATAGATCTTGGAATTAAAGTTACACCAGCTCAGCTTATCGAAGCAATTCGAAAGGAACAGCCGGATTTTGTTGGGTTGTCGGGATTGCTTGTAAAGTCAGCTCAGCAAATGGTGTTAACGGCACAAGACTTTAAGGAAGCAAACATTGATGTACCAATATTAGTTGGTGGGGCAGCGTTATCAAAACGATTTACTGAAACGAAAATTGCCGCAGAATATGATGGTCCTGTTATTTATTCAAAAGATGCGATGCAAGGTTTGGAGCATGTAAATCGTTTAATTGATGTAAAAGAACGTGAAGTATTTATTCGAGAATTACAAGAATCACGTGAAAAACGCCTCCTTGCAGACGCCAAACGTGCCGCTAAACCTGCAAAAACAGCTGCTGAAAGAGTAGTGAAAACGGTAGAGGATGCACCTGTTTTCAAACCTAAGGATTTAATAAAACATATTAAACGTAATTATTCTGTTGCTCATTTACATCCTTATGTAAACATGCGTACTTTAATTGGCCATCATTTAGGATTAAAAGGCAATGTAGAAAACTTATTAGCTGAGAAAGATGAACGAGCCACACAATTATACAATTTAGTTAATGAATACTTAACATCCGATTTATTACAACCATCAGGAATGTACCAATTCTTCCCTGCTCAAGCAGATGGTGATGATGTTGTTATTTATAGTCCAGAGGATGGGAAAACGGAGATAGAGAAATTCCATTTCCCTCGTCAAAAAGAAGCGCCATATTTATGTCTTTCAGATTTCTTAAAAACAGTTGATAGTGGAGAAATGGATTATGTTGCGCTTATGGTTGTTACTGCTGGACACGGTGTGAAAACTGTTGCAGATCAATTAAAAGAAGATGGTAAGTTTTTAGAAAGCCATGCTCTACTTGCAACGGCGTTAGAACTGGCAGAAGGGTTTGCAGAACGATTGCATCAAGAAATTCGTGATGTTTGGGGCTTCCCAGATGCTACTGATTTTACAATGCGTGAACGCTTTGCGGCAAAGTATCAAGGACAACGATTCTCCTTCGGTTATCCCGCATGTCCAAATTTAGAGGATCAAGAGAAACTATTTAAACTATTACAGCCCGAGCAAATTGGTGTTCAATTAACGGAAGGCTTTATGATGGAACCAGAGGCAAGTGTATCAGCCATTGTCTTTGCCCATCCAAATGCACGATATTTTAATGTTTAAAATAATTCCCTTGAAGTAGAGGCTATTTAATTTTGGACAGCTTCTTCTTCAAGGGTTTTTTATGCATAAATTTAAAAATCTCGAGAATATATTAAGTAAACAACTCAAAGTGAAAGAATAATAACTTTACGAAATATAAAAAGGTGGCATGTTTCTATCCTTTAGCAAACTAGAAAGCTCATAAAAAGAAAGGAAATGATCTTTTGGTTGACTACTTGCAGTCTAAAGAACAGGAAATGTTATTTATGCTTGAAAGGCTTGTAAATAAAGATTCTGGAAGTCATTATAAAAAAGGTGTAGACACATTAGGGAAAATTTTAAGTAATGAATACAACTTAATAAATTTTAAAGTTGATACTGTAAAGCAAGCGGAAGTCGGGAATCATCTATTAATTCGTCATAAAGATGCAAAAGCACCTAAAATTGTTATATTGGGGCACTTAGATACTGTCTTTAAAGAAGGTACAGTAAAAGAACGGCCTTTTAAAATTCGTGGCTCAAGAGCATATGGTCCAGGTGTAATCGATATGAAAGGAAGTCATGTAACATTGCTTTATGCTTTAAAGGCGCTTATTGAAAGTGGAGATGAAGAAGCATATAAAAATGTTCAAATCATTTATAATAGTGATGAAGAAATTGGCTCCACCACCTCAAATGTGTTAATTGAAAACATTGCCCTTGGAAAGCAATATGCATTAGTTATGGAACCTGCTCGTCCAGATGGATCATTAGTAAGTGCTAGAAGAGGCGGCGGTCATTATGATTTGAAAGTATATGGAAAAGCAGCCCATGCAGGTATAGCTCCAGAGGATGGGATTAGTGCGATTGAGGAAATTTCACATAAAATAGTTAAATTACAAAAATTAAATCAAATTCAAGAAGGAATAAATGTTAATGTAGGTATAGTGAAGGGTGGGGAATCAGCAAACGTTATTTGTCCATATGCAGAGGCAATCATAGATATTCGAATTGATAAATTGGAACAGGGGTTTATAATTGATCAGGAAATTCGGAAAATATGTGCAAAGGCTGACGTACCTGGTGCTATTCTAGAGTTAGAAGGTGGAATTAATCGTTCTCCTATGGTGAAAAATGAAGGAACGATACAGCTATTAAATGTCATTCAAGAAATTTGCAAAGAAATGGATTTGCAATTAACGGATGTTTCTACAGGTGGAAATTCAGATGCTTCCTTCACTTCTAATGTAGGAGTTCCAACAATAGATGGCTTAGGTCCTGTTGGAGGGAATGCCCATAGTGAGGATGAATATTTAGAAATTCCATCATTAGTTGAGCGAGCATTATTATTATCTAAAGTTATTAAACGGCTAAGTAATTGCTAGAATAAAAGCTAGATAAGGAGATTTGAAAATGATTAGACCAATGACGAAGCAAGATTTAACAATAGTAAATGAAATTTATAATGATGCAATTTTAACTACAACAGCTCTTTATAAATATGAACCAGAAACGCTTGAGCAACGTGAACAATGGTTTTCTGTAAAAAAAGAAAATAATGATCCGCTTTTTGTTTATGAAGAAAATGGTGAGGTAATGGGGTTTGCTACATTCGGTCCGTTTCGAGCATACCCGGCCTATAAATATACAATTGAGCATTCCGTTTATGTTCATAAAGACCATCATCGTAAAGGTATTGGTACAAAATTAATGAAAAAACTAATTGAAGAAGCAGAGCAACGTGAAGTAAAAACAATGGTAGCATGTATTGATGCTGAAAATAAGGGCAGTATTATCTCCCATGAAAAGCTTGGCTTTTATTACACAGGGACAATTAAAAATTCGGGTTATAAATTTGGTCGATGGTTAGATTTAGTATTTCTACAGCTGGATTTAAAGGGCCCTGCTAATCCGAAAGAAAATTAGTCGATAAAACTATCTTAACTATTAATGTTAGGATAGTTTTTTTATGCACATATTTATCATACTGTCATATGACATTTGTAATGTTTTAAATGTGATGTTTGCTTCTGTTTATCAACCTCTCCTTCCTTTAAGCTTAAACTAGAGATCTTAAGGAAAGAGGGTATTTAAAAATGGCAATAACCGATGCTGAAAAAACTAAAAAATTGCGTAATGATGTTGCTCCATTTGCAAAGTCTGAGACGAAAAAAAGTATTTTACAAATAATAAATACAATACTACCACTTCTGTTTATTTGGGCAGCAGGCTATTATTTACTTCAATTTTCACCATGGTTTACTGTGGTGTGTAGTATTCTCGCTTCAGGTTTTGTCGTTCGTACTTTTATCATTTTCCATGATTGTACACATGGTTCGTTTTTTAAAAGTAAAAAAGCTAATAATTTAGTTGGGAATATTACAGGAATCTTAACATCATTCCCATATGAAAAATGGAAACGTGAACATACAATTCACCATGCTACAAGTTCAAACCTTGATAAACGTGGTATTGGCGACATTGATATGTTAACAGTTGATGAATATTTAGAAAAATCAAAGCTTGCACGTTTAGGATATCGTTTATATCGAAACCCAATAGTAATGTTTGGACTAGGACCATTATATATGGTATTAGTTTTAAATCGACTTAATCGAAGTGATGCGAAGAAAAAGGAACGTCTAAATACTTATTTTACAAATGGTATTTTATTAATTGTTTGCATAACGCTTATTTTAATGTTTGGATGGCAAACGTTTTTTCTAGTACATGGACTAACATTATTTATTGCAGGTTCACTAGGCATTTGGTTATTTTACATTCAGCATACGTACGAAGATTCATATTTTGAGTACAATAGTGAATGGGATTATGTAAAAGCTGCAGTAGAAGGCAGTTCGTATTACAAATTACCAAAGCTTCTGCAATGGATTACAGGAAATATTGGTTTTCATCATGTTCACCATTTGGCACCAAGAGTACCAAATTATAAACTAGAAGAGGCACATGAATCAGTTGTTCCGTTGCAAAGAGCTACAACTATTACATTAAAAACAAGTGTTGAATCAATCCGTTATAAATTATATGATCCAAAACGTAAGAAGTTCATCTCATTCAAAGAAGTTGAACAAAGCATACAATTAAAAAATAAATCCGTTCAGGTATAAAATTGTGTCCCGAGAGTATTAAATACTTAAGGGACATTCTTTTTTGAAGGGCATATATTTTTAAATCGTTAGTAGTATCACCATTTGTTATACTATAAAAAACTAATAAGGAAGTTGTGAGGAATGCCATGCAAAGTTGGTATACGATATTACCGAAAAATCCGTGGATAAGTATTTATGTCTGGATTATTTTTTGTATTTTGCCATTCTACTTTATTATTCGGTCGTATTCATTCATACAAATTACAATTGGTATTGTGTTAATATTACTTTATTTTTTATCCCATCGTTTTTCATTTAAATCAAAAACTGGCCTTGTTTATATGTGGATTAGTTTTGAGATGGTATTAAATATAGCTATGACATTGATGTTTGGATATGTTTATCTTTCTTTATTTACTGCCTTTTTTATTGGCAATATAAAAAATACAGTTGGATTTTATATTATGTATGGATTACATATTGGATTTACAGTGCTTTCAATTGTAGCGGGATATTTTTTGAATTTAGAGCTATTCCTTTCAGAAACACCTTTTATTATTATTACAGTAATTGGAGTCGTGCTTTTGCCGTTCACTTTATATAGTCGAAATAAACAAGAAAATTTAGTAGGACAGCTTGAAACAGCAAAAGAAAGAATTGCAGAGCTTATTATTCATGAAGAACGTCAACGAATTGCAAGAGACTTGCACGATACGTTAGGACAAAAGTTATCGATGATTGGTTTGAAAAGTGATTTGGCTAGTCGCCTTATTACAAAAAATCCTAGCCAAGCAATTCAAGAAATTAAAGATATTCGTCATACTGCAAGCATAGCTTTAAAGGAAGTACGGGAACTTGTATCAGATATGCGTGCTGTGAAGTTGAATGAGGAGCTCATAAGAGTTGAGCAAATATTAAAAGCGGCACAAATAGATTATGAAATTATTGGCGATATGGAGTCTTTAAATATTCCTGTATTGGCGGAAAATGTTTTAAGTATGTGTTTAAAAGAAGCAATTACAAATGTTGTGAAGCATAGTAAAGCAAAAAAATGTAAAATAAAAATAGAGAGAAATAATAATGAAGTAGTATTAACGGTTATCGATAGTGGAAAAGGCATTAATGAAAAGCTAAATATTGTTGGGAACGGTTTGAAAGGGATGCAAGAACGATTGGAATTTATTAATGGTTCACTAACTGTTGAAAGTAATAAAGGGGTAAAACTAGTTATTCGTGTACCATTAGCCATCACACATCAGAAAGGAAGTGAGTGAAATGATTCGAATAGTAATAGCGGAAGATCAAGGAATGTTGCTTGGTGCGATGAAGTCACTGCTCAGTATGGAAGATGATATGGAAGTGGTAGGACTTGCAAAAAATGGAGAAGAAGCAGTTGCTTTAGTGAAAGACCTCAATCCAGATATTTGTATTATGGATATTGAAATGCCTGTTAAAACTGGGTTAGATGCTGCGGAAGAACTAGTTGACTATACGAATTGTAAAATTATAATTTTAACTACATTTGCAAGACCTGGATATTTTGAACGTGCTAGAAAAGCGGGTGTGCGCGGATATTTATTAAAGGATAGCCCGATTGAAGAGTTAGTTCATTCGATTCGAGTAATAATGGATGGACGAAGAATTTACGCTCCAGAACTGGTGGATTTTGTTTATGAGGATGATAGCGAAAATCCATTAACAGAACGTGAAAGCCAAGTGTTAGAACTAGTAGCAGAAGGCAAAACAACAAAAGAAATCGCAGCGGAACTTTTCCTATCAGCAGGAACAGTAAGAAACTATATCTCAACAATACTAGACAAGCTAGGAGTAGGAAACCGAATAGAAGCCATCTCTCGATTCAAGGAAAAAGGTTGGAATAAATAATATCAATTTGATAAAAGCTGGGGCACATAGAATTTTGTTTCGGGCGGATAGCAAAAAATAGGGGCACATAAAACCACGTTCGGGCGGATAGCATAATTGGGTCACATAGCACCACGCTCGGGTATCACCACCGTAGTAGCAATGTGTATAAGTAATAAAAACAAGGCTGTACTGAAATTTTCAGTACAGCCTATTTGTTATCTTATCGATTTTTTTTAGTTAAACGACCTAGTAAGAACGCAGCAGCAGTAACACCAATTAATGTGTTTGTTTTCTTAGTGAATACTTGTTTTGTAACAAGTTTGATGTTTTGTGGGCGTTCAGCTAAACGACGCATGAAATATCCATACCAGTCATTACCAAATGGTACATAAGTACAGAAGTTATATCCTTCTTTTGCAAGCTCTAATTGCATTTCTTTACGGAATCCGTAAAGCATTTGGAATTCAAATTTGTCATTTGGAATATTGTTTTCTTTAACAAATTGTTTAACATGGTTAATTACATTGTGGTCATGTGTTGCGATTGAAGTGAATTTACCATTTAATAAATGATATTCGATTAATTCAATGTAGTTTAAATCGATATCGTTTTTATCTTGGTAAGCTACATTAGCAGGTTCTTTATAAGCACCTTTTACAATGCGTAGACGATAGTCTTTGTATTTTTCAATGTTTTCATTTGCATTGAAGAAATACGCTTGAATAACAGAACCAACATTGTCGTAAGTCTCTGATAATTTTTCCATTAAATCGAATGTTGGTTGAAGACGTTCATAAGTTTCTTGGTCAAAGTTTACATGCATTTTATATTTATGTGCTGCAGCCACGATTTCTTTTAAGTTTTCATAGCAGAAATCGTAGTCAATGTCTAGACCAAGTTGAGATGGTTTTACTGAGATATGCGCATCCACACCATTTTCATGGATAGCTTCAATTACTTCTAAAATTTGATTTTTTGCTTTTGTTGCCTCAGATTTTTCATAAACGAATTCACCTAAGTTATCAACTGTACAAGAAATTCCTTGTCTGTTTAATTCTTTTATACTTTCGATCATTTCAGGAATGTTAGTTCCAGCAACAACACTTTGTGCACCGAGCTTTAATCCGTATTTTTGAGCAGCGCTATTTAAAAATTGGTTTTCAGATAAGTGAATGAAAAAATCACGTAATACTGGCATAATTAGTACCTCTTTCTTTTTTGAGAATAATTATATCATATAATAAAATAATATTAAGGGATTTCAAATAGTTTAAATATTCTAATTTCAATTTGATATTTTCTTTAGTATTTGCATGCGTTCATTAAATAATGTAGGGTAACTTAAAAAACCGATTAAAATGCTCGATAATGTGGCTGTTGTTAGCAAACCGAATATAATTAATAGTTGAAATTGTACTGCTTGAACAGGATCTGCACCTCCTATTATTTGACCACTCATCATCCCAGGTAATTGAACAAGACCGATTGTTTTCTGACTTTCAATAGTGGGAATCATGCTGGCTCTAATTGCATCAGTTAACTGCTTATGGATTGCTTGCTTTGGTGTTCCTCCAAGGGACAATATTAATTCAATTTCATCGCGGCTCGATTCAACTTCGGCAGAGAAACGATTTAAAAACAAAATAGATAAAACCATAGAATTACCAATAAGCATACCACTTATAGGAATAATATATTGCGCAGTAGCAGGGACAATATTAAAGCCAAGTAAAATACCTTGTGTCACCACCTCAATAATTATGAGAGTTGTTGCTATTTTCCATGTTATCCCTTTAATAGCTTTCCCTTTTTTTCGTGCATTTAACGTTGCTACAATTATTATTAATGCAATCATAAGCAGTATATAAATAATACTATTTGCCTCAAAAACGAATTTTAATACATATCCAACAGCGAGTAATTGAATAATTGAACGAACAGTTGCGATAATCGTATCTTTTTCAAGACCTAATTTTAAAGTTTTTGAAAGGATAATGGGGATAAGTACAAAAATTAATGTTAAAGATAAAGCAGTGTAAGTCATTTCTTTTGTCCCCCAACAGCAAATTGATGAATTAACTCATTTGATGAATTGCTTAAAATTTTGCTTTCGCCACTTTCCAATAATTGACCCTCCATCATAATCCACGTAAAATGTCCAAGTCGTTTCGCTTGATCGATATTATGAGTAATCCAAATTATTGTAGCATTATGTTTTTGGTTAATATTTAAAATGAGCTCCTCAATTTCATACACTGATGTGGGATCAAGTGCGGATGTTATTTCATCAAGCAACAAAATTTGTGGACGATTTATTAGAGTTCGTGCAATCGACAGTTTTTGGCGCTGGCCACCAGATAAATCCGAAGCATGTCTATGTAAGAAGCTACTATCAAGGCCAACCCCTTCCAATGCAGAGATGGCATCATCTTCGCTAAATTTTTTATTTTGTAGGTTATAGGGCAATGCGAGGTTTTCGTAAACTGTGCCTCGAATTATAGGTGCGCTTTGTAAACCAATGCCTACATTTTTTCTTAAAAAAGTTGGTTCATAAGAAGTTATAGGCTCATTTTGAATAAAAATTTCACCAGTTGTTGGGGAAATTAAGCCATTACACATTTTTAATAATGTGGTTTTCCCAGATCCAGATGGCCCAACAAGAGTTGTAATTTTTCCTTTATAAAATACACCGGTAATATTGTTTAAAATTGATAATTGGTCAATTTCATAACAAACATTTTTAAAATTAATTGCTATTTCATTTTGGTTAGTCATATTTTACCCCTAAAATTTTTAAGATGACATTTATAACCTTATTATAACGATTGTACTTCTTTATATAAATCAAATTAAAAGAAAGTTAAACAAAACAAAAAAGGCTAACTCGCAAAGATTTGGGGGCACGAGTTAGCTTAAAGGTTATATTGATAACTAGCTTGCTAAGGGGAACAAGGCTAGTAATCCACTAAAAGGAGATAATAACACATAAAGTACAAGGGTAGAGTTAGAAGATGGCTAAGTATGCTTCGAACGCTAATTGATATTAACCAATTTTTACTTAGTAATCTAATGTGTTATTATATCTAACATGATAATCGCTATAATTAAAAAAATCAATGGTTTTTTTGATTTATATGTTAGGAATTCTTACGTAAAAATATTGTTATTTTTAAAAAAACTTGTGTTTACTGAAATGATAGCGTTACCATGTTAATTGCAAATATTTTAAAAAATAACGTAAAATTTATTTTTCTAGGGATGTGTGTTAGAAGATATAACGCGTTAGTAATATTTGAGGTAAATAAATGCAGGATAAATCAATATTTCGTTTAATGTTAAATAGTGTATACTATGACTAATTATGAAACTGGAAGAAGGGGCATCAGATGAAATCGAATTATGTTGATGACAGTTTAACATTACACACGGATTTATACCAAATAAATATGGCGGAAAGCTACTGGGCAGATGGGATTCATAATCGAAAGGCTATTTTTGAATTGTATTTTAGAAAATTACCTTTCGGAAATGGATATGCAGTATTTGCAGGATTAGAGCGTATGCTTCAATATTTAAAGGATTTCCGTTTTTCTGAAACAGATATCGCTTATTTATCTGAGGAACTTGGATATCAGGATGATTTTATTGACTATTTAAAAAATCTACGTTTTACCGGATCAGTGTATTCAATGCTGGAAGGTGAGCTTGTTTTTGCCAATGAGCCAATCGTAAGAATTGAAGCGCCGCTTGTTGAGGCGCAATTAATTGAAACGGCCCTTTTAAATATAGTGAATTATCAAACGCTGATTGCAACAAAAGCAAGTCGTATTAAACAAATTATTAAAAATGAAAGTGCAGCAGAATTTGGAACGCGAAGAGCACAAGAAATGGATGCGGCAATTTGGGGTGCAAGAGCCGCTATTATTGGAGGATTCGATTCAACTTCGAATGTACGTGCTGGGAAGATCTTTAATATTCCAATATCCGGTACCCATGCCCATGCTTTAGTGCAAGCGTATAAAAATGATTATGACGCATTTCATTCCTATGCAAAACGACATAAAGATTGTGTGTTTTTAGTTGATACGTATAATACGCTAAAATCCGGTGTTCCAACAGCAATTCGAGTTGCAAAGGAATTAGGCGATAAAATTAATTTTGTCGGTATTCGATTAGATAGTGGGGATATTGCATTTTTATCTAAGGAAGCAAGGCGCATGTTGGACGAAGCAGGCTTTACAAAGGCGAAAATTATTGTATCTAACGATTTAGATGAATATACCATTTTAAACTTAAAAGCACAGGGAGCTAAGGTTGATTCTTGGGGTATTGGAACAAAGCTAATTACTGCATATGATCAACCGGCTTTAGGTGCAGTTTATAAGATGGTTTCCATTGAAAATGATTTAGGTGAAATGGAAGATACGATTAAAATTACTGCCAATGCTGAAAAAGTATCTACACCTGGTTTGAAAAAATTGTATCGCATTATTAATCGCGAAAATGGTAAAGCAGAGGGCGATTATATTACGATGTCAGATGAAAATATTCATGAACAGGAACGAATTAAAATGTTCCATCCTGTTCATACGTTTATCTCGAAATTTGTAACAAACTTTGAGGCAAAGGAATTGCATCATAAAGTAATTGATAAAGGTGAAATAATTTACGAAAGTCCTTCGGTAAAGGAAATGCAACAATATGCCTTTGATAATTTAGAACTGTTATGGGATGAATATAAACGATCACTTAATCCAGAAGAGTACCCAGTTGATTTAAGCCAAAAATGTTGGGATAACAAGATGAGAAATATTCAAGAGGTTCGAAATATGGTCCACGATATAGAAAATCTTTAAAGGAGTGATAGTTTTGGGAGACTTGCAAAAACAAATAATAGAAGAATTAAAAGTTTTACCAAAAATTGATCCACAAGAAGAAGTGCGTAAGTCCGTTGATTTCTTAAAGAGATACGCAAAAAAACACTCATTTTTAAAAGGATTTGTTATTGCATTAAGTGGCGGGCAAGATTCAACGTTAACAGGTAAACTTGTTCAAATTGCTGTTGATGAGTTGAATGAAGAGGCTGGAGAACATAAATATTCTACGTTTGCAGTTCGTCTTCCATATGGAGTGCAAGCAGATGAGCAAGATTGCCAGGATGCAATTGCTTTTATTAAACCAACGAAGGTTTTTACAGTTAATATAAAGAATGCAGTTGATGCTAGTGTGCAATCATTAGTGGAAGCGGGCGTGAATTTGAGCGATTTTGCAAAAGGAAATGAGAAAGCTCGCGAGCGAATGAAAGTTCAATATTCTATTGCTGCTATGACAGGTGGGGTTGTAGTAGGAACAGACCATGCTGCAGAAGCGGTAACAGGATTTTATACGAAATACGGTGATGGTGGAGTTGATTTAACACCTATATTCCGACTTAACAAACGCCAAGGAAAACAAATTTTAGCCTATTTAAATTGTCCGGAGCATTTGTATTTAAAAACACCAACTGCTGATTTAGAAGAAGAAAGACCGGCTCTTCCAGACGAAGCAGCTTTAGGTGTAACGTATGAAGTAATTGATGATTATCTAGAAGGCAAAGAAGTGTCAGCGGAAGCAAGAGAAATAATTGAAGGTCACTATTTAAAATCGCAACATAAACGGCACTTACCGATTACAATTTTTGATCATTTTTGGGAATAAACATGCATATAGTGTAGATAAAGGATTTCTAAAACTTTATCTACACTATTTTTATTTGATAAAAAATAGTCAACTTTTCTTAAGAGGATATCTAAATTGCCGATAATATAAAATAATATAGGAAAAAAGATATAGAAGGGTGGTGAGTGCTATTGAGAACGACTCGAGTTCAATCGACCCCGAGCAGTATTTTTCGAAATTCAAGACAATACTTACATTCGAATGAAATGTTTTATAGAACTATGCAAGAAGGAGCTTTTCAGCAGTCTGGAAATCATCAAAAGGACCAAAAACAAAGGAAGAATCAACAAAACAATAATCAAAATTCCAAAAAGGTACTTAATAAAAATTCCAAAAAGTTAGTTGTAAAAGGTCTGCAATTTGAAGGTGATTCGGCAGCCGCAGTTTGCAATAGTCTGTTAGAACACTCTGTAAAAATAACAACTGCTAGAAGTAAAATTACGCGCAATAGCACTTACCGTTCTTCAATTTAAATGGAAAGTTGTTTGTAAAGAGGGATAGATAAGAGAGGTTGATTCAATGTTATACTGAGTCAATCTCTTTTTTGTTAAAAATATACATAAACAGTGATGATTAGTTGTATTCTAAATAACATTTCGTTTATGCTGTAGTTATATTTTGCGTATATTCTGATTATTGTCGCCACAGTTTGGGAGGGTATGACTAAATGCATAAACAAATAGAAGGAATTATTGAAAATATAGAAAAGGTCATGATTGGAAAACGAGAGGTAGCAGAGTTAAGCATTGTTGCGTTGCTTTCAGGAGGCCACGTTTTACTTGAAGATGTCCCCGGCGTAGGTAAAACAATGATGGTAAGAGCTCTTGCAAAGTCTGTAGGAGCAGAGTTTAAACGAATCCAATTTACACCGGATCTACTTCCATCAGATGTTTTAGGTGTTTCCATCTACAATCCAAAAACTCTTCAATTTGAATTTAGACCTGGTCCGATTGTAGGGAATATTATTTTAGCTGATGAAATCAACCGTACATCTCCTAAAACCCAATCAGCATTGTTGGAAAGTATGGAGGAAGCTTCTGTCACAATCGATGGTGAAACGATTCAAATAAAAAAACCGTTTTTTGTAATGGCCACACAAAATCCGATTGAATATGAAGGAACTTATCCATTACCAGAAGCGCAATTAGATCGCTTTTTATTAAAAATAAAAATGGGATACCCAACTGCTCAAGAGGAGATTGAGGTACTACGTCGAGTTGAAAAAACAGAACCAATTACAGAACTTTTTCCAGTAATAACATTAGAGGAGCTTTTGGAATTACAAGAAGAAGTACTTAATGTTTATGTAGATGATTCGATAAAAAGTTATATTGTTCAATTAGCAAGAGCAACAAGGAAGGTCAGTGAAATATACCTCGGAGTAAGTCCACGTGCGTCTATTGCATTGATGAAAGCATGCCAAGCCTATGCGAAAATGAAAGATCGGGACTTTGTAAAGCCTGATGATGTTCAATATTTAGCACCATATGTTTTTGGGCACCGTATTATTTTAAAACCAGAGGCACGTTATGAAGGTGTAACTGTAGAAGATATTGTAAACCGTATTGTTTCGAACGCAGTCATTCCAATTAAAAGGTATGCAGAACAATGAGTAGAGTAAAAATGAAATTAGGCGATGGAGGACGTTTCATCGTCATAATTTTACTTATCATTATTACTTATAGTTACGCAATGTTCCAAGGGGGCTTTGTTAGCTGGTTTATATTTTACTCAATTGTTCCTTTTTTAATTTATTCATTACTGCTAACATTTGTCCCAATTCGAATAGTTGAATTTCAACGAGAAATTACACCTTCCAAATTGCAACGCGGTGATCATGTTAAAGTTGTTGTTCGTTTTAAAAATAAATCGTGGTTTCCTTTAATTTTTCTAACAGCTAAAGAGATGGGGTTAGTAAAAGAAGACCAAGAGAATTTAACTAAATTATCAAGTCGAATATTCTTTGTAGGATGGAAAAGAAATTTTGAATGGACTTATGAACTTCAAAATGTTCAGCGGGGACATTTACAGTTCCAAGGTCTTCAATTAACCTTTACAGATTTTTTTGGGTGGACTTTACGTACAAAAATATTAGAAGAAGATAAATCTGTTGTTGTTTATCCTCGGATTTCTGACTTTAAATATAAGCCAATAAATATGCAGTATGATAATGGCGGAGTTCTTTCGCCGTATTCAACGGTAAAGGATACGACATTAGTAACAGGTGTTAGAGATTATCAGTCGGGTGATAGATTTTCGTGGATTCATTGGAAATCTTTTGCGAAAAATGAAACCCTTCGTACCAAAGAATTTGAGGATCGTCAATCTCAAGATATATTTCTTATACTTGACCAATCAACTCATAAAAATTTTGAATATAGTGTTGATTTAACTGCTTCAATTTTACAAAGTGTCATTAAAAACCACGTTGAAATATCATTTTTATCAACAGGAGAAAATCGTCAGTACTTTCCAAAATTAAAAAACCAACAACAGATGGAAAAAGTTATGCAACATCTAGCAGTAATAAAACCTGATTCAACAAAGACAATTGATGCAATTTTAACTAGTGATATTGGATTGGTTAATTCCTCCACATTGACGTTGGTTACTGGTGAACTTTCTGAATCGCTGCAGCATTTTTTAATTAATAGTTCAAAATTAACCCGAGGAATTGTTTGTTTTGTTGTTGTAGATCAAAAAGACAAAATGATTGAATCTCAAATTAAATTACCAACAGTGAAAATTATCCCAATTTCAAAATCAAGTCTTGAAAAGGTGTTCACGGAGGTGATGAAGCCGTGAAAAAGAATCATTTTAAACGATTTGAATTAGCATTTTATTTTGTTGTTATATTTATTATTTTACGAGAATGGCTCATCCCGATTATGGAGCTGACTAGAACCGGGTATACAGAATTAATTCTATTTTTTATTGCAATTACTCTTGCGCTTAACTTATTTAAGGTGCATTTTTCAATCTCGTGGGTTATTAAACTCACTTATATTGCATGGTTTCTAATCTCTGTATATAGTGGACTATCTATTTTTTCCACAAATGGTATTTATTTTTTATTAGATGTATTTCAAACAAATAGTGCACTTATTATCCAAGGGAATTGGGGACATGTAACAGACCCTTTCCGCACATTATTATTTTTTATTTTATTATGGATGTTAATTTATTTAATTAATCATTGGATTAGTGTAAGAATGACAATTTTTTATTTCCTTGTTTTAACGGTATTTTTCATTGCAACTCTCGATACGTTTACTGAATATGACGGGTCTTACGCAATTGTAAAAATAATCTTACTTGGGTTAATTATGACTTCGTTTTTATTTATAAAACGCCTTATAGCTCAATCTGGAATTGGGATTGAATGGCGGAAATATTTAAAACTTGTAATGCCTGTTATGTTTTTATTAGGGCTTTCCGTCATTGTTGCAATTTTATTGCCTAAGTCTGAACCACAATGGCCTGACCCAGTTCCATTTATTAAATCAGCTACTGGGCAAGGCGAGGAGTTTGGAGAGAACAACGGCATTTCGAAGGTTGGTTATGGTGATAACGATAGTCGACTTGGTGGAGATTTTGTAGCGGATGATACGGTTGTATTTCATGCTGAAGCGGAAACGAAGCAATATTGGCGTGTTGAAACAAAGGATGTATATACGTCAAAAGGATGGGAGAGATCGAATTATTTTGAAGGCTCTGCCAGTGTATACTTACCAGGAGAGTTAATTCAGCATTCTTTGCCAGTAGGTCCTGATGAGGAAATAAAAAGCGCCACGATTCATGTTCAATATCCATTTGAATTTATATTTCAACCATATGGATTGAAGAAGATAGAATTTGAAACGGCAGATGGAAATACCGAGCTCCATTTGGAGGATAACTCGGAGAAGCTTATTCCGAAAGTAAACAATAATACAGTAACTTTAGATAATTACATTGTTGAATACAGTAAGCCAGTATTTCTTTATAGTGAGTTGAAAAATCCAACTGAAGAAATGGATCCGTTTATTCAAGAACGTTATTTACAGCTTCCAGATACTTTGCCTACGAGAGTAAGGGAGTTGGCTGCGGAAATTGTTATAGGTAAGGAAACACCTTACGATAAAGCCCGAGCAATTGAAATGTATTTTAGACAAAATGGTTTTCAATACTCAACAGAGAATGTAGCAATTCCAGCTGAAAATCAAGATTATGTGGATCAGTTCTTATTTGATACGAAAATAGGCTATTGTGATAACTTTTCAACTTCGATGGTTGTCTTGTTGCGTTCGATTGGAATTCCAGCTCGTTGGGTGAAAGGTTTTGCTGGTGGCGATGTTGTTGAAACAAATGGTGCGATGAAAGAATTTGAAATTACTAACAACGATGCTCATTCCTGGGTAGAGGCATATATTCCGAATGTTGGATGGGTTAATTTTGAACCGACAATAGGTTTTAATAACCCTAGATCTATCAATTACGATATGGAAACGAATACTAATCAACAAGAAGAATTAACGATTGATGAGGAAACGGAACCAGATGAGGAAATTGAAGAAAAAGAGGAGGAACAAAAAAAGGCAAAAGATGAAAGTGGTATTTTATCTAATTTAAAAGATTCCTTTAAGAAACATTGGGGGATTTATATTATCGGTGTTGTTTTACTAACCCTTTTAGCTTTTGTCATTTATAAGATTCGTCGTAAATGGCTTCCGAAAGTTTATTTGAAAATGAATAAACAAAAGCAGTTTAGTGAGACTAATTTTGAGTCGTTGTATTTACAATTATTAAAAATTTTAGAGCTGAAAGGCTTTAAAAGACGGGAAGGACAAACGTTACAATCCTTTGCAGCGGAAGTAGATGCCCATTACAATACTCAACATATGTCAGCTATTACAAAGGCGTATGAGCAATACATTTATGCGAAAGATGTAAAAGAAATTAATTACGCTCAAATGAAAGAAAGTTGGGAATATTTAATCAATCAGACAACTAGTTGATTTTAAATGATACTAAGAGTAAAATTTAGAAAAATAATAATAGGCTGCCTTCATATAAGTCCGATAATATGGTTCGGATGTTTCTACTAAGTTACCTGAAATAACTTATCTATGAAGGCGGGTACTACTATGTACTTTTGTAGTGTGCCCGTCTTTATGGTTAGAACATGAACGCGTCAGAAAGTATTCTTTTTGAACGCGTTTTTTAACAATATAAGTATTGTTAAATCCTTCAACGGATGTTACTCATTTTGGATTCGAAATGATATGAGTTTGAAATTAAGACCATGGTATTTTATGAAACGAGGCGCCTTCAAATTTTAGAAGAGGTGTAAAAACGCATGACTACTCCATTGTTAAAAGAGCAAGAAAAGATTGTCGTTTTAGATTTTGGTAGCCAGTTTAACCAATTGATTACTCGCCGTATTCGTGAGTTTGGTGTTTTCTCAGAATTACATCCACACACGATTACAGCAGAAGAAATCAAAGAAATGAACGCAGTGGGTATCATTTTCTCTGGTGGACCGAATTCTGTTTATGACGAAAATGCATTTAAAGTAGATGAAGCAATCTTTGATTTAGGATTACCGATTTTAGGGATTTGCTACGGTATGCAATTAATGTCATATTCTTTAGGCGGAAAAGTTGAAGGAGCTGACCACCGTGAGTATGGGAAAGCTGAAATCAATGTAACGTTAGACAATAAATTATTCGGCAACCTTCCAAAAGACCAAGTAGTATGGATGAGCCATGGTGACCTTGTAACTGAAGTGCCTGCAGGATTTGATGTAATTGCAACGAGTGCATCTTGCCCAATTTCAGCAATGCAAAATGTTGAGCGCGGTTTTTACGCTGTACAATTCCATCCAGAAGTACGTCACTCTGTTTACGGTAATGATCTTTTACGTCAATTCGTATTTGATATTTGCCAGGCTAAAGGCGACTGGTCAATGGCAAACTTTATCGACTTAGAAATTAAGAAAATTCGTGAACAAGTTGGCGATAAACAAGTTTTATGTGCGTTGTCTGGTGGAGTAGACTCATCAGTTGTAGCTGTTTTAATTCATAAGGCAATTGGCGATCAGTTAACATGTATGTTTGTGGATCATAACTTAAACCGTAAAGGTGAAGTTGAGCAAGTAATGAAAACTTTCACTGAAGACTTTGATATGAAAGTGATTAAAATCGACGCTCGAGAACGTTTCATGAACAAGCTAAAAGGCGTTTCTGACCCAGAGAAAAAACGTAAAATTATCGGTAACGAATTTATTTACGTATTTGATGAAGAGTCTTCAAAATTAGAAAATATGGACTTCCTAGCACAAGGAACTCTTTATACAGATATTATCGAGTCAGGGACATCAACGGCTCAAACAATTAAATCTCACCATAATGTTGGTGGGCTACCAGAAGATATGAAGTTCCAGTTAATTGAACCATTAAATACATTGTTCAAAGACGAAGTACGCGCTTTAGGTTTAGAGTTAGGATTACCTGAAGAGGTAGTATGGCGTCAACCTTTCCCAGGCCCTGGTTTAGGTATTCGTGTACTTGGTGAAGTAACAGAGGAAAAATTAGAAATCGTTCGTGAAGCTGACTATATTTTACGTGAAGAAATTAAAAATGCCGGCCTTGACCGTGACATTTGGCAATACTTCGCAGTGTTACCAGACATCCGTTCAGTAGGTGTAATGGGTGACGCTCGTACGTACGACTACTCAGTAGGTATCCGTGCCGTAACATCCATCGACGGTATGACTTCCGACTGGGCACGTATCCCTTGGGATGTACTAGAAAAAATCTCTGTACGCATCGTCAACGAAGTAAAACACGTAAACCGTGTGCTGTATGATATTACTTCTAAGCCGCCTGCGACTATTGAGTGGGAATAATTAAATAACAACGTAAAAAGCTTGGTAGATCCATATTAATAGGGATTCTGCCAAGCTTTTTGTTTTGTGATACGATACCAATAAAATTATTTGGATAACTTTTCTTTGAGATTTTCAATCTGCGTTATAATCTCCTTTAAGTCCAATATAATATCGAAATTAATATCTGTAATCGATTCAGCTAAAATATCTTTTAAAATTTTTTCTGTTTTAATAAGATTTTTAATTATTTCATCATTATTTATTGTTTTTTGTGAATGGTCGTAAACAGTATACATACCTCTATCGACTTTTTCTAATAATTTTTCAGAGGTTGACATTTTGTGTAGCAAACCTGCAATTTGATTTGAATTAAATTTATATCTTTCAAATAAAAATTTATTTAGTTCACGAGTAGATACTAGTTTTCTGCTTTTAACATATTCAACTATAGATTTACGTGCATTGGCATATAGAATCTTTTTATTATGTTGCATTATAAAATATCACCTCAAGGCATTATCAGAAACTTCTAGAAACTTCTAGAAGTTTCATTTTATAAGGATGTATGTTTAAAAACACCTTAAAATAAGGATTTTTTAACCCACTTTAAAAAATACAGGAGAAGTTTTGGTCAAACATTGGAGTTCTTCATATAATGAGTTTAACAAATAACTTACAATTTTAAAATGAATTAATTTCTTGGTGAAGCTCTACCATAGTGAGCAACGATAATGTCTGGTGAAGCTCTACCATAGTGAGCAACGATAATGTTTTGGTGAAGCTCTACCATAGTGAGCAATAATAATGTTTGAAATGGAGATAAGTTCTTACTTATCTCCATTTCTTTAACTGATTGGAGGGAAAAAATGGAATTCTATCATATTAATGATGAATATTTGGATTATTTAAGGGAAAATGGAGATAGATATGTACCTTACAATAAAAAGGATAGAAAGCAAAGACCATACATAGGTATTATAACTGGAATAAATGATTTTCATTATTTTATTCCTTTACATTCCCCAAAAGAACATAAAGGAAGATTTCAAGGTCGGGTTACTGATAAAATATATGATCCAGATGATAATGAGGATTTATTAGCTTATTTAAAGTACAATAACTTAATTCCTGTTAAAGAGTCCGAATATAAGTTGGTTGATTTTGAGTCAATTAAATCTAATGATCCCAAATATTATAATTTAATTGAGAAAGAACGTAGGTACTTACAAAATAAGTTGGATAGAATTCAAAATAAAGCACGTGTAGTACATCGAAAATTCTTTTCTGATAAACCAGAAGATGAATTTTATAAAAGATGTTGTTTGGATTTTGGAAAGTTAGAGCAATGTTGTTTAGATTATCCAGGGGTAAATCTTATAGATAATTAAAATGTATACATACATAAAAACAAGATTAGAAGGTAAATAACCATCTACTCTTATTTACTACTTAAACGATTGATTACCGTTAAATTTAATGTTCTTTTGTTTGGATAGTGTTGTTTAGATAGTGTGAATTTAATAGAACCACTTATATTATTTGCAATTTCATAGGATATAAATGAGAGTAAGTGCTGAGAGTAGTTTTAATATCTTCATGTCCCAAGCGACCTTTAATTACCAAAGGATTTGCATTGTATTCATTAATTAAAAATGAAGCATGTGAATGTCGCAACCCCTTTGCTTGTATGGGTTTTACATTAGCTAATTATGCATGACTTTGTATGATTCTTGCTATTGTAGATTTCCAAGTAGGAGAACCGTCATATGAAAATAACATACTTACTATCAGTTAATTGACTTTGTCTTGCTTTCCATGCTTGTAAGATAGAATTTGTATCAGAATCAATAGCAATTGTGCGAAGAGCTGCTTTTGTTTTAGTAGGACCTAAACTCCCAACATTTTTATTTTTCAAACGTAATGAATGATTAACTGTGATAGTGCCTTTATCTAAATCAATTTCTTCATTCCATCGTAAAGCAGTGGCTTCATTAACTTGTAGCCCAGTCATAAAATATAACAATACGATAACAAAAGAATAATGCTCGTAATAATCATCTAAGTTAAAAGTTGAGTAGATTATCTGAACTTTGGCTTTATATTCAGGAATAAATAATTGCTCCATGAAAGTATTGAAATCCATGCCACTATTGGAAATTTGACCTATGTCATGTGCTTCTTTTAATTTTGCTGTTTTAGCTTCATAGGCTTCCTTTTGAGAATTAAATCCTCTACGTACTTTTCGAACCCGTTTACCTGTCACAGCATCAAAGCCCAGAGAAACAGAATAGTACCATTTCCCAGTTTTTTTATCTTTGTATACACCTGTTATTAAGACGAATATGTTTATTTATAGAATTTAAAAGTAGTTAACCGTTATAAAAACCTTTTGATTCAACTAACTTTACTAGTCACACTTATAATTACTTATTGAGTGGGAATAATCACTAATTAAATAAATAAACGATATAGCTCTCTTTCATTTGCATGCACTTTTGCAAATGAAAGGGAGTTTTTTTATGGTTGAATGAAATAAATAGGAATTATTACGATTTAAAATAAATACTATATTAAGAGATGTCCATTTCAGAGCAGTAAAATTTGGACAAACATTTAAAAATTATGTCTTAAAGAAAGAGGAGATTCGATGCAAGCTAGGCACAAACGATCTGGAAATTTCTCAACAGTATTTGTTTTAGGGATTTTATTCATTTTTTTAGTCCCTCTACTTTTAAAAGGGAAATCGTTAGCGATTCCGAATTCCTTCCAGCAATTAAACACAATTTTCCTCAGTATTTTAATTGAGGCGATTCCTTTTGTATTAATCGGGGTACTGATTGCTGGATTTATCCAAATTTTTATTACAGAAGATCATATACGAGCTTTTATACCAAAAAATAAATTTTTGGCTGTTTTAATGAGTTGTATTGTAGGGGCAGCATTTCCAGCTTGTGAATGTGGGATTGTTCCAATCGTACGTAGATTGATTGGAAAAGGTGTCCCTTTATACGCAGGCGTCGGTTTTTTGTTAACGGGCCCACTTATTAATCCCATTGTCATTTTATCGACTTATATGGCATTTGGTAATGATATGAAAATGGCTTTCTTGCGTACGGGAGTCGGTTTTGTTGCAGCGTTAGCAATTGCTCTCGTGATTAGTGGTTTATTTAGATCAAACCAATTGAAAAAAACAAAAGGGAGCCATCAAGATTCAGAGGCTCATGTGCACAAGAAGCAACCATTAATAACGAGAATTAAAGATATGTTTAAGCATTCAATAGATGAATTTTTTGATATGAGCAAATATTTAATTGCAGGTGCATTTGTGGCGGCCTTTTTACAAACCTATGTATCTACACAATCACTCTTACTATTTGGAGACAGCCAAATACAGTCAACAATTGTCATGATGGCACTAGCCTTTATCCTTTCATTATGTTCAGAAGCAGATGCTTTTATTGGTGCTTCCTTTAGAAATATATTTCCGACTACCTCTATTTTAGCTTTTTTAGTGTATGGACCGATGATCGATTTGAAAAATACGATTATGCTGTTAAGTGTGTTTAAGGCAAAGTTTGTATTCATATTATTTATTCTCATTACGTTGATTGTCTTTGTCTTTGTAAATTTATCTAGCTTTATATAGGAGGTAAAGTATGCAGTTTCATTTTCAACATTTTTTAAAAGCACTTTTATTAGGGTTGTTTACTTTGTATTTTGCAAACCTGCATATTACAGGTGATATTTCAAAGTATGTCAATCCGAAATATGATTCTATGAGTAAAATTGCAGCAATCATATTCCTTATTTTAACTCTAATCCAACTTACTCGAATGTGGCAAAAAAAACATAGCCATCACGTTTGTTCACATGGATGTGATCATGATCATGGCAATAGTCATTGGAGTTTAATAAGGGTAGTAGGCTTTGCTATTGTGGCCTTTCCAATAATAACAGGCTTTACTTTACAACCAGCAACTCTTGACTCGTCTATTGCAGCGAATAAAGGATTTCTAATGTCGCAAGGGAGTAAAAAAGAGGATGTAGAGAGTTTAAGTAAGGATTCATTATTAAAAGATGCAGATTCTTTAGTGGAGAAGGAGAATATTGACATTTATTCATATGATGATAATATCGCATTGCCTAATAACAACTATCTTTCCGAGGAAGAATATGATGAAAAGTTTAGATTGTTGCAAGAATCAGAAACAATTCCAATGACTGAAGATATGTTTAGCTCTTATTACGGGGAGATTAATGATAATCCTCAATCTTATGTAGGAAAAAAGATTAAAATGAGTGGATTCGTTTTCAAAGAAGATGGTTTTGCGAATAATCAGCTAGTAATATCGAGATTTTTAATTACCCATTGTATAGCAGATGCAAGTATCATTGGCTTTCTAAGTGAATTTAAAGGAGCCGATACTATAAAAGATGATACTTGGGTTGAAATCGAAGGTGTATTAGAAGTTGGTGAATATGACGGGTATGAATTGCCAATCGTAAAGGTAGCGAGTCTGAATATTATCGATGAACCGAGCGAACCTTATGTTTATCCGGTATTAACATTGATACAGTAACGAAATAATCGTAATGGGGAGTCTAATATATTATATTTTTAAATAATATATAGTTTGGTTTTGAAAAATGCGTGAACTTATTTCCGAACTTTTTATTGATTATTTTAAAAAATGTTCGTAAAAGTGGTTGAAATCGAAAGGGAGAGGTGATATATTACATACGTAAATTAAATATTTAGTCGTATAATGTCGAGAATATGGCTCGAAAGTTTCTACCAAGCTACCTTAAATGGCTTGACTACGATTTGGAATAAATGATGAACTACTATATTCGTATAGTATTCAACTAAATCGTAGACATGCAACTTTTAATAGTGGCGTGTCTTTTTATTTTGACATTGTGACGGCAATACGGAGGAAAAAAATGAAGAAGTATTTCCAGTTTGATCAACTAGGTACTACATATGGTCGTGAAATTCTAGGAGGTTTCACTACATTTCTAGCAATGGCTTATATTCTAGTTGTTAACCCACTAACGTTAACTCTAGCAGATGTAAAAGATCTTCCAGATGCTTTACGTATGGATTATGGCGCAGTATTCGTTGCAACAGCAATTTCTGCTGCAGTTGGATGTTTCATTATGGGATTCTTAGCAAAGTATCCATTAGCACTTGCTCCTGGTCTAGGACTTAACGCATTCTTCGCATATACAGTAGTATTAGTAAATGGTAGTCCGTGGCAACATGCATTAGCAGCAGTATTTATTTCCGGTGTATTTTTCTTATTGTTAACATTAACTGGTCTACGTGAAAAATTAATTAACGCTATTCCAATGGAGTTAAAATTAGCAGTTGGTGCTGGTATTGGTTTGTTTATCGCGTTTATCGGTATGCAAAATGCAAAAATAATCGTGAATAACGATGCAACATTAGTTGGTATCGGTAACCTACGCGATCCACAAGTTTTATTAGCGATATTTGGTATTATCATTACAGTTGTTTTGTTAGTAAAAGGATTAAAAGGCGGCGTATTCTACGGTATGGTGATTACTGCTGTCGTAGGGATGATTTTTGGTTTAGTTGAATTGCCTGAGAAAGTATTATCAGCGCCACCAAGCATAGCACCGACATTTGGTTCTTTATTCACAGCATTTTCAGATCCAGAGTTTTATTCTTTAGCAATGCTTTCTGTTATTCTTACATTCCTATTTGTAGACTTCTTTGATAATGCGGGTACATTAATGGCTGTTGCGAATCAAGCTGGGTTTGTGAAAGATAACCGATTACCTCGTGCAGGTAAAGCGTTAGTTTCTGATTCAATTGCTACTATTATAGGTTCTATTTTTGGTACTTCAACTGTTACGTCTTATGTTGAATCTTCATCAGGTGTAGCAGCTGGTGCGAGAACAGGTTTTGCTTCAGTAGTTACAGGAGTATTATTCTTGTTAGCATTATTCCTATCTCCTTTATTATCAGTAATAACTAATGCTGTTACCGCTCCGGCTTTAATTGTAGTAGGAGTATTAATGGTTGCATCACTTGGCCAAATTGCATGGGATCGATTTGAAATTGCAGTACCAGCATTTTTAACAATGATCATGATGCCGTTAACGTATTCAATTGCAACTGGTATCGCAGTTGGTTTCATTTTCTATCCTTTAACTATGATTATTAAAGGAAAAGCTAAAGAAGTAAGCCCAATTATGTATGTCTTTGCGGTAATCTTCTTATTATATTTAGCAACAGTATAATATTATAGTAAATTAAAACATTAGATTTTAAAGCGATAATAAGCAACGAGCTTTGTTGTTTGTTATCGCTTTTTGTTATGTGTGAAGTTTCTATTGAGCAAGCCTTAATCCTAAGTTTGAAAATAACTTTAATTGGAGAAATGAACTAAATTGTTTCATTCATAGGTGGTTTAATTTTTAAATTTGAGGGAATTATTTTTACAAGGAATAATATTGGAATCTGAATTGGTAATTAGTATTTGAGAGGGTATCTATTGAAAAATACTATTATATAATGATTTGAAAAAAACTAAATTGTTTTACTTTTAATTTCGTACTTGTTAAATAATAGATAGAGTGATATAGTGTTTAACGTTGCTGTTAAGCTGAATAGGTAGTGGAAGGTAACAATAGTTGAAAAGTTATTGACATAATAAGATGTAAGTGATAAAGTGATATAAGTCTTCTCTTTGAAAGAAAAAAAGAAAAATGTTTTAAATAGAGGTTGACGTATTATAATCGAAATGCTAAGATATAAAAGATGTCGCTAAAAACACTTGATAAAAGATGTTGACAAACAACTATTATAGTAATATAATAATTGAGTGACGAATGAACCTTGAAAACTGAACGACAAAACGTTAATAAATAAAGTTTTTAGTAACTGACCCTCGTCAGTGAACAAAACACAATTTGGACATCAAATATGATGCCAGTGTAATTTAGAGCTTTTATCAAATTTTTCTTTTATGGAGAGTTTGATCCTGGCTCAGGACGAACGCTGGCGGCGTGCCTAATACATGCAAGTCGAGCGAAC
>JAEXYZ010000019.1 GCA_023405135.1 Bacillota bacterium
TGATGAATTGAAGTGCTTGTTTCATCTCATCTTCTGTGACTTGATCGAAGTTTGTTTTCTTTGGAAAAAATTCACGTAAGAGACCATTTCCATTTTCATTACTGCCACGTTGCCACGAAGAATAGGCATCCGCTGACTTGGTAACAAGTTTGGGCTTCTTCTGATGAGCAGTTTGTATGTCGACGTAATTCTCTTGAAATCCTAGATGGACTTCTTTTTATAAATTTTGCAATTTGTCGAATAGAATAGCCTAACTCCAAGTAAGTTTCTATTTTTGAACGTTCAGATATGGTAAGATGAGTATAGCTCATAACGATTCCTCTTATGATGTTTGTATGGTAACTAACATTTTACACGAGGTCGTTATGGGCTTCTTTTATTTTGTCTTACAGGTGTTGCACTTAATATTACAATTCATCGTATAAAAAGAACCTTAATACTCACAATAATCTAGGTGGAGGTGAGAGGGTAATGGATAAAAATAACAATGAACGTCAAAATCAAAATAATCGTGAAGAATTTGCTGAAGATTTAAACTTCAATCGTGATCGTATTCAAAACGAGAACAATTGTGAAGAATTTTCAGAGGATTTAAACTTCAGTCGTAACCAAAATCAAAATAATAACAACCGTGAAAATCGATAAGAGAATATAATTTCAAAACTCCGAATTAGAACACTTATTATCGTGTCCTTGTTCGGGGTTTTTAATCGTGGTAAATAAATATAGAATTACTTAATTCTATATTTATAAGTCAAAAAGCTTGAGAAAATATGAATTTACCTTATAATTGACTTGTCAACGATTGATAAGTCAATTGTAGAGGCGGTGAAAAAATGCAGCAAACATGTGAAAGAATAAAACATATTTTTCTTATGTTTAAAAACCTTGATCGACAAGTTACTCTAAATTTTGAAAAGCGAACAGGAATTAGCTTAACGAGATATGAAATGTTATATACATTATCTGAAAGAGGGAAGCTTTCACAAATAGAGTTGCAGCAATCATTAAAGATTGACCAAGCTGCGATTACAAGACATTTAAAAATACTTGAAGAAAAGTCTTATGTTATTCGTAATCGTAATGAGCAAAATAATCGGGAAGTGATAGTTCAAATTACGGATGCGGGTAAAAAAACTTTAGAGCACTGTATTTTAGACCAAAAACAATTTTTTGAAGAATTGTATTACGGATTTACGGAGCAAGAAATAGAACAGCTTCAAACATTAGTAAAAAAACTGATAGATAATAGTGAAAAACATTTAAAATAAATAATTTGAAAGAGGTTTCAAGAATGACAATTACACAAACAACAATTCAACAAGTAATGCATGAAAGAAAATCAGTTCGTAAATATAAAGAGGGTGTTGTAATTCCTCAAGAAAAATTACATACATTATTACAAAATGCCATAACTGCACCTTCTTCAAGTAATTTGCAACCATGGCGCTTTATTGTTATTGAAGATCAACAGGTTAAAAAAGAATTACGTGCGATTGCTAATAATCAGGAACAAGTTGAAACTTCTTCAGCAATTATTGCAGTGCTCGGTGATCTTGAAATGTACAAAAATGCACAACAAATTTATGATGCGAATTTCGAACAAGGTTTCATGTCTAGAGAAATTGCTGATTTAATGATCAAAAATTCTACTTCTTTATATGGAAACTTACCAGAAGAAGTAATAAAAAATATTGTTCATTTTGATGCAGGATTAATCTCAATGCAAATCATGCTATTAGCTAAAGATATGGGATATGATACGGTACCAATGGGTGGTTTTGACAAAATTAAATTTGCGGAAAAATTTAATTTACCTAAAAATGAAATCCCTATTTTATTAATCGCTATTGGCGAAGCAGCTACTCCTGCACATGGTACATCACGTTTGCCAATTGAACAAGTAGTAAGATATATTTAATTATTGTGTTAATAATTATCCTATGTTATATTACTAGCAATTAAATGAACGGAGGGTTGCTTAAGATGGGATACATTATTTCCGATTTTAATAGTTATTAAAGGCTCTACCTGTGTGTAGAGTAATCGGGATTAGTCTGCCTATTTTTAAGAAACCTATAAACGATATATTAAAATGCGCTTAAGGATGGGGATAAATCTACCCTCTTTTTGTGTTTTTAAGATTATAAAATATCCACAGCTAGAATTTACTTTAGCTGGTGGATTCTTTTCGTATAGACTTGACTGCAAATTTTTCTATTTTCTTCACTATGAATTTCCTCGAATATTCAAAGCACAGGTAACTAGCCTGTGTTTTTTATTTTGTCTTGAAGGAATGGATGAGAAGGTTAATCGTTTTAAATGTAATCATAAAGAGTAATAATTTGAATAAGAAAGAGATGGTGTTTAATTATGACAAAAAATAATCGTGTGTGGTTTATTACAGGTGCAAGCAGTGGGTTAGGATATGAATTTACAAAGGCATCTTTGGAAACGGGTGATCAAGTTGTGGCAGTTGCTAGAAACATTGATAGCTTAATGATTTGATGAAACAGTATGAGGAATAGCTTCTTCCTTTAAAACTAGATGTTACAGATAGAAGCGCGGTTTTCACTACAGTTGCTAAGGCAATCGCACATTTTGGAAAGCTCGATATTGTTATTAACAATGCAGGGAATATGGTATTGGGGATGATTGAAGAATAGAGTGAGGAGGAGGCTAGAAGTCAGCTTGAAACAAATTTCTTTGGAGCTCTCTGGGTTTGTCAGGCGGCTATGCCTCACTTACGAGACCAACGCTCTGGACATATAATTCAAATTTCCAGTATTGGAGGAGTGCTTTCAGGTCCAATGACTGGCGTTTACAGTGCAAGTAAATTTGCATTAGAAGGAATGAGTGAGGCATTAGCGCAAGAAGCTGCTCATTTTGGTGTGAAGCTGACAATTGTTGAACCAGGTGGCTATTGGACAAACCTTTATGTGAATATGAACATAAGTCAGCCTTTAGACGTTTATAATCCATTAAGGGAAGAATTAGCACAACAACAATCAGGCGGCTCGGTAGATAGTGATCCCCGCCTAGCAGCAGAAGCGATATTAAAGTTGGTGAATAGTGAAAATCCACCACTTCGATTAATTCTAGGTAGCTTTGTTTATGATATAGCCATCCAAACAGTAAAAGATCGCATTGCTGTTTGGGAGCAGTGGGAAGAAGTTAGCAGAGAAGCTGAAAAAGCAATCCCAGCACCTGTAGGGTTGTTTGGAGATAGCGATATCTAGAACGCTAATAATAAAAATTTTATAAATAAGTTAATTTTTGATGAACGTTGATTGATTTGTCATTAAGGTTTATTTCATAGTGAATAGGTTAGTGAAACAAGAAGCAGAAAAGTTGATTGAACAACATTTTCTGCTTTTTTTATTTGAAGGTAAAAGAGCCCTTTAAAAAGCAATGCTCTTTTTAAAGTACACTTCTAAAAAGTGAAGAAACTCTTTTAAAACTCATGTGTCTTCTTAAGGAACGGGGAAATTCCAATAAATTTCTAGTGAACATTTGCACCAATTTATGGATGATTATAAAATTTGTATTTAAAAAGTGTAATAAGCTAGATGGTAATTCATAGGGGCTTTTAACAAAATTATCTTGACATTTGATTGAGTAATATGTATATTATAAATCGTAATGATTACGATTTATAAAAGGAGTGTAATTAATGGTTATTTCGTTTGGTAAGAGTTTAAACATTTTTATGATTAGTTCATTATTAGTATTGGCCGGCTGTCAAAATTTAGATTCAACTGAAAGCGAATCTAATACACCTAAATCAACTGAAGAAGAATCATCTAATACGACAGAACAAGTATCCACAGAACAAGAAGTTGAAAGTGACCATGAACATAGTCATGCGCATGACGAAGAATCTGAAAAAATTTACAAAGGCTATTTTGATGATAGTCAAGTAGAGGATCGTTCACTTTCTGATTGGGAAGGTGATTGGCAATCTGTATATCCATATTTACAAGATGGTACTCTTGACGAAGTATTTGCTCGCAAAGCAGAGAATGGTGACATGACAGCTGAAGAATATAAGGAGTATTATAATAAAGGATATCAAACAGATGTTGAACGAATTGTCATTCAAGGTGATAATGTAACATTCTATAAAAGTGATGGGGAATATTCTGGTAAATATATTTACGATGGATACGAAATTTTAACATATGAAGCTGGAAATAGAGGAGTAAGATATATATTTAAAGTAGCTAAAGATGTTAAAGGACTTCCTAAATATATTCAATTTAGTGATCACAGTATTTATCCAACTAAGGCTGGTCATTACCATTTATATTGGGGTGACGATCGACAAGCTTTATTAGAAGAAGTTACAAACTGGCCAACTTACTACCCATCAGATATGGATGGACATGATATTGCTCATGAGATGATGGCTCATTAAATTCAAAATCAGAAATATTTCTTATTTTAAAAATATAATTATAGCAAATTAGAAAAAACGATTAATTCCATGGTATACCATGGAATCAATCGTTTTTTTATTATAAAAAGAAATTTATCAAAAAGTTGTATACTTTTTTCTTTTACAATTGTTATATAGGTGAGTGATCACTACGAAATAAATATGGATATCCAAAAGTTGGTGAAGTTTTGAAAACTGAATGGGAGCAGCTACTCCTTGAACATGCAAAAATTGTATTTAAATATTTAATCAAAATCGGTGCTACAAAAGAGGATGCGGAAGATATTACGCAGGAAACTATTATAAAAACGATTGAATGTCTTCAACAAATTGAAGCAGAAAAAATGCGGGCTTGGATGTTTAAGGTGGCGATTCATCGCTACTATTCTATTTATAACAAAAATAAATCGGTAGTTATGTTAAACGACGAAGAATTAGAAAGTTTGAAGCCAGCGCTTGAGTATGTAGAAAATAATTTATTAACGAAAGAGCAAGCGAATGAATTGGCAGAAGCATTGCAGGGACTTCAGCCGACATTTCAGCAGCTGCTCATTTTAAAGTATTATATGGAACTGTCTTATAAAGAAATTGGTGTCATTTTAGACATGAAAGAAAGCATTGTAAAAACATACTTACAACGTGCACGAAAAAGCTTTAAAAAAATTTGGGAGGAAAAAGGATATGAGCAACGGAAAGATGGATGATATTTTTGATGTGAATAAAATGGAAAAATCTATTAAAAAGGCAAAGCGACGGGCCAGTTGGAAAACTATTTTGATTACGATTGTAGTCTTAGTTGTCATCATTATTGTTGGTACAATTGCAAACAGAAATATTAACTATAGATTGGAAGGTCCGGTTCAAATATCTTCATCAGGATTTCATGAAATTTCTGCGCCGAATGAATTTATAGGAAAACTAGAACGTTATCAAGGTATATTAGGGGGAGAAAACCGTTATACAACTTATAAAATCATCGAAGGGAAGGTCGTTTATACAGGGCAAGAAAGTTACGGATATGGACTTTTCCGTGATGAAAATTTAAATCGAATAGGAACTGAGTCGCCAATATTAATTGGCGAAAGCTTTTCCGAAGACGATTTACAAAAACAACGCTATAACGAATTAGGTCAACGGGAAATGGTCTTTTTCTACCCGTTTTTACAATATAAGACGTATCGTAACGATTTAGCATTACTGGATGACATCGGAGAAGACAAAGTAATGGAAATTGCGCTTTCCTTTGATCAAGACTACACATTCAAAGAAGTGCAGTCGATGATTCCGGACGATGTGACCCTTTCTTGGGTTTGGGTTGATGATGTTAACGAAAAGGAAGACAGTTTTCAAATGAAAGAGTATGATGAAAATGGAGAACTAATTCGTGAATTAGACAATTTAGTTCGTTCTGAGCACACTGTTTATGGTTTCTCACTTTTTAATGCAAATGGAGATAAAGCAGAAGATCCTGTTACATCATTTATTAGTACCATTGCATCTGGACAAAAATATAAAGCTCGTTGGCAAGGGGAATATAAGCGCTTGTACGAGACATTAAGCGGAGAAGACGGTAAGTTAACAGGGAATGACTTGCGATATTACGGTGCAGTAGTCACTGGCAATACCGAAACACTATCACAATTAAAAGATTTACAATTTATTAAAGCATCATCTATTGGAGTTATTACGGATAAATATTAATTAACACAAAAAGAAGCGTTGATCTAAAAGAGATCCCGCTTCTTTTTAAAATTGACTTATTTTATTGAAACAAATTAATTTTTATTAATATCTACAAACCCTTTCCCAAAAACATCTCTAACATCATGTATCGTAACAAACGCCGTGCTATCAATCGATTTTATAATATTCTTTAATTCTACTAATTCTTGTTTGTTGATGATTACATAAAGAATTTCTTTTGATTTTTTAGTGTAAAAACCATATCCATTGTAAACAGTAACGCCTCTATTCATTTGTTCATTAACTTGTTTTGCAATTTCGTCGGGGTTTGACGTAATTATTGTTACGGCCTTTTTTGTATTTAAACCTTCGATAATAAAATCCATGACTTTCGTTGCTATGTATAACATTAAAATGGTAAACATTAATTTTTCGATTCCAATTATAAAATAAGAACAAAATACAACGATTAAATCAAAAAATAAAAGCCCGTAACTTACACTCCAACCTAAATATTTTTGAGTGATTTTGGCCAAAATTGTTGAACCAGCAATAGTTCCTCCAGCCCGTAAAATAAGGCCAATACCTACTCCAACAATAGCTCCACCAAATAGAGCGTTTAGTATATCTTGGTTTGATTGAATCGTCCAGCTTTCAGTAAAATGCAAAGATAAAGAAATTGCGACTACTGCAATAATTGTATAAATCGTTGTTTTTTTATCTAAAAATTTGTATCCAACCGCTATTAATATCCCATTTAAAATGAAACTAACTAACCCTGGAGACCATTCATATAAGTAGTATAAAATAATGGTCATCCCCGTCACTCCGCCTTCACCAAAATTATTCGGAATGACGAATATATTGACGGCTAATGAAAAAATAAATGACCCGACGATAATTATTAAAATTTCTAATGCTATTTTTTTGTTCATGAGTATACCTCTTGTCTAAAATGATGTATTTATGAATTTCTATTTTGAATAGTGGAATGTTAAATATTAGTAACTAGAATAACATGAATTTTAGGAGAGTCAACCTGATATTCTAAAAGGTGAGTGATAAAGCTACCTATAAATTTGTATTCTTTTATTACTGGCAACAATCTTAATAATTTCATATGTCATATAAAATAAAAAGACCCTAATAGAAAGCTGTTTTCAGGGTATAAAAACTGTTTGTACCCCAATTTGTACCCCAAAAACAGCAAAAAATGATATGTTAATTTAAAAATTGATGACATCGTCTATGATATTAGCTGCTTCTTTTTCTTTTTGTCTAAGGGAGTGTGCATAAACTTTTGAAATTGTTTCAACAGTGTCACCCAAAATTTTAGCAACAGTTGTAATTGGTACACCCCTTGAAATTAAGATAGAAGCACAAGTATGACGTAACCCGTGAGGAGGTAGTCTTTTTATTACACCCAATTCATAAGCTCTCTCCATTATATAATTAGGGAAGGAACGCGATATTTTTTCACACGTTATCTCATTAATAAGAATATAGTCGTTTTTATTAAATTGCATTCCTAGAGCCATTTTTCTTTCAATCGTCCAACGTTTATATTTTTCTAAATTAGAAATTAATGTTTTACCTACATCGATTCGTCTTACGCTGTTCTCGGTTTTTGCACTACGTTCACCTAAATTATCACGAGTATTCAATATTGTAATTTCACGATTTTCGAAATTGATATTGTTCCAACGTAAAGCTAGAGCTTCACCTTTACGCATACCCGTCGAAACCAGTAATAAAACTAAAATGAAATGTGTCATGCCTTCATGTTTCTTTACATAATTCATCAATTTTTGAAGTTCTTCTTCATTTAAAAAATCATCTTCACCAACTTCAAAATGTTTTGTTTCATATCTTGGCAGATTTACAGTAGTGATTTTGTTTTTTGTGATTAGTTCATCTTCGACAGCTACATTTATTGCAGCATTAAGAACAGCATGAATAGTGCGTACAGTAGAAGTAGAGTATCTCACAGCAAGCTTGTCTACAAATTCCTGATAAGTAGATCTTGTAAGTCGAGGTAATTTAATGTGACCAATTTCCGGATTAATATGATGTTCAATTGCATATTTATATTGCTCTGCTGTACTGACTTTCCACTTGGATACGTTTTGGTTAAACCAGGTTGTCATCCAAGTACTAATCGTTATATTTTGGCTCTCAACTTGTTGTAGATTTCCTTTTAAAATCTCCGCTTTTAATTCTGTTAACGCTAATTCCGCATCACGTTCATTATCAAAGCCTTGTTTTGTTTTTTCTCTACGTTTACCTGAGTGGTCATAGAACCGATACCTATAAGCATATTTTTTTACTTTACCATCTTTGTACCAATATATATTTTCTTTTTTTGTTTTGTTTAATTGTTGTCTAGCCATTTTTTCACCTCAATTATTTTACCGGGCAGGTGCATTATGAGATTAATTAACAGCTAACTTTTGCATCACTCCCTTCAATAAAATGCGAATGTATGTTCTTTTTAGTTTTATAAAAAAAGCTTCTCACATTTTAGCCTCACCAGTTCAACTGGTACTCGATGTAAAGAAGCTATTTCATAAATGTTGTTGTTCTCTCTGAAAATCTCATCAGAGAGTAATAGTTCAGCTGCAAAGCGATTTGCTTCACGTTCGATTTTATTTATCGAAAATAAAGTGTTTGAACGCATGAAGGGCGTGTTCAACCTTGTATGCAAAATTGCATGACCTAGTTCATGGGCGCAAACTACTCGTTTCCATTCCTCACTTAGATTTTGATTTATTACAATATATTTATTTCTGCGATCATATTTATAAAAACCTTTAATTTCTTCGTGTAAGTCCCATTCAATTATATGTATGTTTAATCTTGCTGCTAGTTCAAAAGGACAATTGGTATTATGTTTTCGCATTAGATTTTCTACAATGGATTTTCCCCACATTCAATCCCCACATTTCAAAATCTGAAATTTAATTGGGCATATCTGTATAAACATTAATTTGCAAAAGTAGTATTACGTACTTTCCAATCTTCTAATTTTATAAACAACCAGAAGCCATATATTCCTAGCGTTACAACAGTTAATAACCACCACTTAATCCAATTGCCAAATAATCCAACTGCTGAACCATTGAATTTTAATCGACGCCCCTCAACTACGGTGTGATTGATTTTCCAACCATATACCATCGTTAAAGACCATGGATAGCAAATACCTAAAGTACAAACAGTAACCAAAGTTCCTAAGATTCGCCAACCGATATATTGAAGTAAACCTCCATCAAAATAAGAAGTTCGACCTCGCTTAGTTTCCAATGATGATTCCTGAATAGAAATGTTAACATTCGTCATTAATAATATCCTCCTTTTGTTTTTTATTCATCATCTCGGAATTTCTTAGGTGTATATTTCTTGTTGATCCGTTGTGTCTGTCTGAATATATGTTCCAACGATTCAATGAGAGATTCTTTCGCCTCTTCTGATAGAGGTTCGCCGCTAAATGCTAACCCGTCACTTTTTTCAATTTCCCTTTTGAACTGCTCTAGGCGTTTAGCTACGTCTTTTTCTTCTTTAGTTAAAGGTTTATCTATTGAAGTGTCTTCTATATAACCGGCTTTAACCATTAAATCTTCATAATTAATCTTTAAAGCTTTTGCTAATTTCTCAATAGTTGCAGGCTTTGGTACGCCTCTTTTTCCATTTTCGATTCTAGATAATTGTGCTGCACTTATATCGGAATATATAGCGACTTGGTTTAATGTCATATCTTTAGATTCTCTAACTTTTTTTATGTATTCACCAAATTCGCTCACATATATCACCTCCTAATATGCTTTTATATATAAATTTTATATCCCTTCATTACCAAAAGGAAATTTTTAAAAGAAAAAACTAATAAAAAGTGTTGCCAAAAGGTAAAAATTAAGTTATATTATTCCCATAAGGTAATTACCAAAAGGTAAAGGTGGTGAAACAAGTTGAAAAACACGACACACGACATCAAGGTAAGAATTGATTTTTTAAATAATTACCTTATACAAAATAAGTTGAGTGAAAGTGAATTTGCTCAATCTATTGGTGTTGCTCATAGTACAGTTAATAGGGTACTTAATGGAAAACGTAATCCTGGTGGAAAGTTCATTGCTGGATTATTAAAGAATTTCCCAGATTTAACATTTGAACAAGTTTTTACGTATGATTGCGATTTGCCAAAAGGTAACAAAACAGCATAGGAGGAATGGAAGTGGGTTGGAGCATGACAAAACCCAAGCGTAAAAAAAAGCGCAAACAACCGAAACCATCAGAAGAATTTCGAAATATCAGAGGTCCAAAACGAGAACGCCTTATTGCTGAAAGAAAAGCAAGAGGGTTTTCACAAAGTCAGCTCGCAAAATTAATAGGATGTTCAACTGCTATGATATGTCATTTAGAAAATGGGCGATTAAATCCGAATGCTGAAATTTCAATGCAGCTAGAGTCAGTTTTAGAAACACCGTTTTTCGAATTGTTTCCAGATTTATAAAAAAGTACTTGACACTGTATTTAAAGAAATTTTCCAGTTGCGAATACTAAAAAATATTAGAAAATATACCATTTTTTAAATAGTCAGCTTTTCCTTATTTGAAAATACTATAAAATACAACAAGATTTACATTTAATTACAAAAATGGTATTTTGGATATTTTTATAATGAGAATTATCACACTAAGGAGGTTTATCATGAATCAATTAATAAAAACAACAACAAACGATAATGGAGAAATCATTGTAAGTGGGCGCGAACTTCATGAATTTTTGGAGGTCGGAACACGTTATGATACATGGTTCGAAAGAATGATTGGTTACGGCTTCGTTGAAGGTGTTGATTATGTAGAAATTGCCGAAAAAGTAGATGCTCAAAAAAGAGCACGTACTTATGAGCAAGTGAATCATGCATTAAAACTGGATATGGCTAAAGAGCTTTCAATGATTCAACGCAATGAAAAAGGTAAACAAGCTAGACAATATTTCATAGAAATTGAAAAGCGTTGGAACGACCCTGACATGATTGTTAAAAGAGCGCATGAAATTTTGGAAAGGAAAGTTGCTAAATTAACTACACAAAATCTCATGCTTGAACAACAAGTGAAAGAGTTGAAACCGAAAGCGGATTATGTAGACGCAATTTTAAAGAATAAAGGTTTAGTAAGTATGACACAAATCGCTAAGGATTACGGAATGTCTGCTGAAAAGATGAACAAAATACTTCACGAATTGAAAGTGCAATTCAAACAAGGTAAACAATGGTTTTTGTATAGCAGATATCACGACAAAGGTTACACACAATCTGAAACTATTTCAATTACTCGTTCGGACGGTAAGTCAGATATAACTTTGAATACAAAATGGACACAAAAAAGAAGCGTTCACTTAGGGATTTAAGAAAAACTTGAATGAACAGCTTCAAGCGGGGCAAAAAAGACCACATAAGAGTTTTTATACTCCTGTGTGGTCTTTTTAACATTCAGCTAATTTTGTCCCAATAGTTCTATAATTAATAGTTTATCTGCGATATCCTTAATAAAATGAGGAATTTCCTCTATATGTTGTGCAATAGCTTTAGCTTTTCCTGGCTTTGAAGAAATATGATATTTTTCAGAAATAGTTTGTTCCATTGAAGTATAATCCTCTATTGCTGTACGCAAATAGGATTCAAAGTCTTTACCGAAGTATGCATAATCGGCTCTAACAATACAATTTTCAGTTTCTGTATCCCATTCTTCTTCGCAAAAGATGCCATTAAACACATCCCTAGTCTTTGATGCATTCCTGTCACAATCAAATATAGCATAACAATTGTAACCGTATGCTTTAAATAACCTCCAGTACAAGGGGATTGCATCCTTACCGCGACAATTAACAATTTCGGTTCCATGTTCAGCTAAAGAATACCCACTACGTTTTAAATACACTGGCAGAGCAAAATATTCAGTAGCTCCCTCCACTAAAATGATTGTTTCGGCAAACATTCCTTTTAACTGGTCTGAAAATAGTTTTGTCGAGTAAAAATCAACTATGTTTTCTGGTGACACACAATTCTCTGGAACACCTGACCCTATACAAAAATCGCAAAGTTGCTGAGCGGATAGTTGTATTGCTTTAGTAACTCCACCCTCTTTATGTACTCGAACAAGTCCGTCTAAGTATTCTGCATCTATGAACTCTGCGGAATGTGTTGAAATGATTACTTGAATACCACATGAACACATATCTACAACATATTCCTTTAACCATCTTTGAGCTAAGGGATGGAGATGAGCTTCTGGTTCTTCAATAATCAACACAAAATTTTCACCTGTGAATACTTCCATATATGCTTTAACAAAAGCCATTAATAAGACTTGCTGTTCACCAGTGCCGAATTCTTCAAATCCACGAATATTATCTCCCTCTTTTGCATAGATCCGAAGTGACTTTGCATAATTGTTTGGATCATAGGCTGAAAAATCCACAGCCAATGAGTGAACAAACCCTTTTACTGCCCCCTTTAGAGCTTCAGAAAATCGATTAAAAAAACCAGAGAATTCATCAGTCTGTTCAAAGGATGCTGTAATTTGATTAAAGGCTTGTGATAATTCATCTTTATGCTCTGTACTTAAGGCTTCATGTATCTTCTTTGAAAACTTGCTTAACAGAGAGTAGCTACTACTATAATTAAAAGCACTCTGGATATTTCTTTCAGCATCAATCAAGTAGGACTGACAGGCAGAACGCTGTTCGTTTGTGGGATATATTTTATTTCCACTGCCATCGTGCAAAAGATTATTATTAGCCTGTCCATTATAACCATAACTTACAGCTATAACGTCATATCCATTTCCTCTATTATCATAATATAAAGGCTTAGTAAATTTAGCAGTAATATGTGCGGTAGGATATTCATTTTGATTACGTTTAAAATAATCACTTTCCAACATCTCGATATAAGTTGGATATCTTTCACCAAGTAATCTATTTATAGCTGATAATATATTAGATTTTCCTGCGTTATTCGGTCCGAATAGAACAAGAGGCTTATTTTGAGGAAGTTTAAGAGCCACTTTTTCTATCGATCGATAATGTTTAATTAAAATTGCTTTTAACCTCAACCTTTTACCTCCTAATATAAATGCTCCGTCATAACTTCTTTAGCAATCTAGCCATTAGCTTATTGTTTACTGGTCGAGAAAGTAATCATTATACTTAAATGGTTGTTTTCAAATATTTTGATTGCTTTTAAGAGATATCTAATTAATATATGTATTTATTAGGTGTTCAACGACTTTTGAGATTTTTTCGGACTCAATTTTCTTCATAACCATCCTCATATATTGCCAATGAGGATTTCCATTTTTATCTACTGGTAATATTATTTTTTCCTGCCTAATTCTTTTATCATTAATTTCACGATTAAAAGAATATTTTTCTTCTAATCTTTTTATAATTGAAGAAATAAAAAGATAAATATACTTGTCTGCATTATTTTCATCTTTTAACTTTAAGCTTGTTACATGGTCACTTGCCACAAATTCATAATGATGATAAAAACAAGCTCCAACGCTTCCACTATTTGCAACAGTTAAGCAGTTTTTAAATTTGCGCACATTATCCTCATTATTTATAAAGTTATCTACTCCGTTATTCATTGCTGTTGATGATATATAGGGTGTATTGCCCTCGATTTGATTGCTTTTAGTAAGCCTTTTTCCTCGCTGTATCTTCTTGAATATTTTTTCAAATTTAAACTCTTTCCACTCTACATTTTCAAAATCAAGCAGTTCAAAACAATATTCAATCATTCTCTGTTTATAATAATTAACAATTTTTTGAGCCTGTTCTTTCTGTTTTCGCTTAATATAATCCTCCATAAATCTCCAGTTGGGGTTGCCATTAGAATCAACTGGGAGTAAAATTTTAGTTCTATTTAGTCTAGTTAGAGTTGCTCCAGTGCTACCCCAGCTAAACTTTCTCATTTGAATTTTTAATAATGGTACTAAAAATAAAGCAATTTCTTTGTTCAAAAGTTTATTTTCTACAATTTGAATATTTTGTCCAGTAAAAAAGTTCTTTGGCTGATAGAAGACGGTTTGAGTATCTAAACCAATTGTTATTACATTTCCTCTGTCAATGCTAAATCCAGTGTTCTGTTTTTCACCGACAAAAATATCAATCCCATTATTAAGGTTACTCCTAGTGACATATGGGATGTCTCCATTAGTCTCAAGAAGTTTGTTTTTGTCAATTCCACTATTAGTTGAACGAATATTAAAAAGTCCTTCTTCGCCACCTATAAAAAACTCTTTCCATTCCACACTGTCAAGTTCAAGTCTATTCATCACTTTCACCTGCCAGTTCTTCTGCAACTCTTGGGATATCTGGTTTTTGTTCTGTATAATATTTATAATTATCATCTCCTAGGCTGAATAGATATCCTCTGCCATGAGTAATCATATTAACCTCAAATGTAATATAATTGGCAATTGTATTTCTAAAATTCTCTTCAGAAGGAATTTCATCATTAAAATAATAAAAAGAGTGTAGCCATTCATCATCAGGCTCAATGGTTGTTTTTACGCAGAATTTCGTTTCTGGCTCAATTCTATCAAACCATACATCAAGCAGATGTTGCTTTTTATCCTTTGCGCTTGCTGTTTCCACTAATCCTATATGTTTGGATACTTCATATCCATCATTTTCAAAATTGATAAACTTGCATATTTTATCTTTGTGATGAGGCCTTCCCGCAGTAAATACGACAATACAAGGATTCGTACCTACGCCGTAGAAAGTGTTTTTATTCAGAGTGATTACTCCTTCTAGAGTATGTTTTTTTAATATATTTCGTTTAATATTTCTTTCCTCTTTGGTTTTGCCCGTAACAGCACTTTGTGGCACAATAACTGCAACCCTACCATCTTCGACAATAGAATCTAATAAATGCTCTGTGAATGCAATCTCGTAAAGGTCAGGATTTTGTTTTGACCCTTGTGAATATGGCGGATTCATCATTCCTACAGTACAGCCTTTTTTCTGTAGCTTAGCAGGGTTTTGCTTCAAAAAATCTTCGTTCTCTAGGTTACTTTTCCCATCCCCTCGGAGAATCATATTTGTTGTAGCTATAGTAAACATATAGCTTTGGTCTTCAATGCCATGAAGTTGATTTTTTCTAATATTTAACTTCTGAAAATCATCATCTGTTTGTTTTAACATATGGCTCATGGCTGCTATTAAAAATCCGGCTGTTCCACAGCAAGGATCCAAGACATTGTCTGTTGGCTTTAAATCTAGCAATTCACAAAATAATTCTGTTATATGTTTTGGTGTGAGTACAATTCCTAAACTTTGTCCATCTCCACCTGAATAACTCATAAACTCTCCGTAAAATCTTCCTAAGTAATCCTCTGAAGAACGATGGTATCTAATGCTTTGATAGATACTTTTATAGAGAAACTCAGTATAATGTTTCACTGGAGTTTTTCCAAGTGTAGGGTTTATCTGATTGATTTTTGCTGTATCCTTGATAACAGAAAACTGTCTCAATAATTTATCTTTTTTTACTTGTGGAGATACATTAGCACGAGCTAGGTTATCTTCTATAGCTTTATATATCTTCGCTCCATCGGTTACGATGTTATCACCATTTAAGTTGTTTATATCAAAGTTTTTGTATTCCATTTCTCGAAGGGCAAGTAAAATGCCCGACACAATCAAAGGTTTATCCTTATCTTGAATACTACCATAATTACGCAAATCTTCGTGAAGAGTAGCTGCGTCTTTTAGAATTTCAGTAGTTTCCTTTTCTTGGTCAGTGGCCTCTTTTAATATTTCCTTAATATAGTACTCATCAATATTTTCTTCTTTGAAAGATATAAATGTTTCTATTTCCGGTAGTTCTTTATAATTTAAGCGTTCATCTATAAAAATTGGCGTGATACGATGCCTTTTTTCATTTCCTGAAACTCCAATGGCGATAACTTTTTTATATGTAGTATTTTTTATGAGATGTTTGCCATAAAATAAAGCTCCATTAACTGCGTAATTAACATTACTTGAGGTATCCTCTTTAAGTAGATTTTGTTCGTCTCTTGCTACGTGAAATGACAAATCTGCTTTATCCTCGATAACGATTAAAAAGTCTTTTACTACACCTGTATATTCTGGAAAACCAACATTATTAGTTCCTGATTTTGATGCAGTTTTTAAGGCTCTATGTATTTCTTTAATATCGCTTCCTTGAGGAGTAAAGTAATCAAGATTTGCTTCTTTTAATAAATCATAAACCCATAAGTCTGTGCTTGCTTCTTTTCTCATAATTATAGTACTCCTTACTATATATTTTCATTTTCCTTAATGTGTTCTACTATATCTCCAAAATCACAATCGAGGACATCACATATTCGACTAAGAATACCAAGACTAACTACTTCATCACGACCCAGCTTTGTCATTGTATTTGGTGATATTTTTGCATCTTTGCGTAAATCTGATTTGCTCATCTTTTTATCAATTAACAATTTCCATAATCTATTGTACGAAATCGCCACAGCTTCTCCCTCCATAATTATATACTATTCGTATATTATAACAATAAAATCGCAATTTCTCAATAATTTATCTTAATAACATGCGATATTTATATATCTTGTTATGTGATTCTAATTGGTCAAATCATTTAATTTTAAGTCGACTTTGACTTTACAATTTTATTTTAGGTTTTATACTTCATTAATTTATTCAATCATTGCAATCCCATACTTTTAGACAAAAAAGTCGAAAAGTCTAATTGAAAAATCCAAAACTACAGCATTCAGCCTTCTTAAACTGAATACCACTTTCGCTCAAATTTGAGCAAAAGCATAAGCATTACAGCCATCTTTTCTGGAAAATAGACAGGCTGTTTTCTTATTTTAGGGGTTCGAATCAATAGAATTCTTCGCTTATGGATGAGGAGAAAAAAATTTTTAGAAAATCCTCAACTAATGTGCCCTACCGTGGCTATAAGGTGAGAGGAAAATACTTTGCTTGACCATTCGAGTAAGCTATTTGCTGTGGCATTAGCTAAGGGGTTAATAATTTCGGCTATTAGTAGAGGAAAGCAATTCACAGAAATATTTGTTCCTGTACTCAAACTGCAGGTTTGAGGCCTGTGGAGGATGAGAGGTAATAACCTTTAAAAACACTCTGTGGATTTACCTTTCTCATGAACAATCAATGAAAACATAGTTTTTCTCTCACTGCTCCTTGACAACTGAATACCCCGAAATGCAAGAGATACTTCAAGCAGAATATGCCATGACGATAATTCCGAGCGTATTCCTTGAAAGATAACGAGGTTGTGTCAAACAAGGCAAACCCTCTGGAACAGTAGCGTTTCGGGTCATTTATAAAAGGCAAGGAGGTGAAATAACTGAAAACAAAATATGATAACTTGCCACAGAAGCTTAAAGATAAGCCACAGTTTTGCTGTTGGAGATATGAAGAACGAAGTGGTAGAAAAACCAAAGTTCCCTATAACCCAGTAACAGGAAAAAGGGCAAAACCAAATCAACGTGGTACATTTAAAGATTTTAATTCGGCGGTAGCTGCTATAAGTGATTATGACGGTATCGGATTTTTGGTGGGTAATGACATATGTGTTATCGACTTAGATGATTGCTTTGATAGCAGCGGTAAGCTTAAGCCTGTTGCCCAAAATGTTGTAGAGGCTTTTAGTGGTTGCTATATGGAACACAGTCCATCTGGAAAAGGGCTTCATATTTTCTTTAAGGCCACTGGCTATAACTTTGACAAAACAAAATATTATATCAACAACAGAAAGCTGGGAGTTGAGGTCTATGTGGCTGAAGCAACAAACCGATTTGTTACCATAACAGGCAATGTGTATGCAAATGGTGATATACCGGAGAAATCGAATGAACTACAGATGATACTAGACAAGTATATGCTGCGTCCTACCCCTGTGAAGCAACTTCTGGATACAGAAAGTCAATCCTATCTGTCTGACAAGTCTGTTATTGAGAAGGCTTTAAAATCGGCAAACGGAGAAAGGTTCAAAGCATTATGGCAAGGGGATACATCAGGCTATGCTTCTGCCAGTGAAGCTGATTTGGCACTTTGCGGTATGCTGGCATTTTGGTGTGGCAGGGATATTGGACAGATAGACAGACTTTTCCGGCAGAGCGGCCTAATGCGAGATAAATGGAATAGACTACAGTCCGGCAGCAGTTATGGAATGATAACCATAGAAAAAGCTATCGCAAATGCTACTGAAATATATAAACCAGGTGGCAAGCGTTCATCAGCTACAGAAGATTTTAGTGAATGTTCTCTTACTGACTTTAAGCCTGAGAGTAACGATCGCTACCCTTGGACGGATATTGGGGCAAGCAGGCTGTTTGCTGATTATTATAAATCTTTTGCCCGCTTTGTTCCCGAAAGGAAGATGTGGTTTTGCTATGAGAATGGCATTTGGATTCCTGATGTCGGTAATCTAAAAGTAATGGAAATGTGTAAATCATTGGCTAACCAACTGCTAACCTATGCTTTAACTATTCAGGATGAACATCAAAGAAAGGCATACATTGACTATTGCCGAAAGTGGCAGTCAAGAAGATACAGGGAAACGGTGCTTAAGGATGCACAGAGCGTATATCCCATATCAATGGCTGAATTTGACCAAGACCCGCTTATGCTCAATTGTGCCAATGGAACCTTGTTTTTAATGTCTATGGATTTTCGTCCCCACAACAACGAGGACAGACTTACAAAGATATCTGGTGTTAAGTATGATCCAGAAGCAAAAAGCGAGCGATGGAATAGATTCATTCATGAGATTATGAGCGGAGATGAGGAAAAGGCAAAATTCCTTCAAAAAGCCTTTGGCTACAGTATCAGCGGAGACACTCGGTATGAATGCCTGTTTGTTCTCTATGGTGCTACAACTCGAAATGGTAAAGGTACGCTATGTGAGAGCGTTCTTAAGGTATTAGGCAGTTATGGCTGTACCGCAAGGCCAGAGACTATCAGTCTGAAAAAGAACAATAACAGTTCAAGTCCAAGTGAAGATATTGCCCGGCTTGCAGGAGTACGCTTTGTGAATATCTCCGAACCTAGCAGAGGACTTGTCCTAAATGCTGCACAGGTAAAAAGCATGACGGGTGGTGACACCATCAACGCAAGGTTTCTACATGAGAATTCTTTTGACTTTTCGCCAAAGTTTAAGCTGTATATCAACACCAATTATCTGCCCGTTATTACGGATATGACGCTATTTTCCAGTGGCAGAGTGGTGATTATCCCTTTTGAACGACACTTCGATGAAAGCGAGCAGGATAAAAACTTAAAACGTGAATTCGCCAAAGCGAAGAATCAGAGTGCTATCCTCAACTGGCTAATTGAAGGCTACCAGCTGTTAAAGAAGGAGGGCTTGACTTTACCTGATTCCGTTAAGACAGCAACGGAGGCTTATAAGCGTGACAGCGATAAAATAGCATTATTTTTCGAGGATGCCTTGGAGGAAAGCCCTAACAGTGAGGTGCGGACATCCGAAGTGTATTCCCGGTATCAGCGTTGGTGCAGTGCCAATGGATGTTATTCGGAGAATGCAAGAAACTTCAAACAAGCATTAACAGCTATCGCCCGTGTAGAACGGAAACGACCACGTTCTGGTGGTGGAATGACCACAATGCTTATCGGATATAAGCTGACAGAAGAAGAATTTCTTCTTATTTAAACACAGTGTAGCAGCTTGTAGCAAGAAAAATAGGTTATATAAAAAATCACTCTCGTATAGAGAGTTTAGTTTTTACCTGCTACATCTTGCTACAAAGCTTAAAACCACTGAAAACACTGGATACAACTCCATGTGTTAATACCTACCCCTAGGGGAGGTTAAATCTCCACACCTTTTCATCTGGATAACGTGCGTGGGGCAACGCGTAAAAAAACGCGGTTTCAAACAGGGTATATACCCCACAATCAATTTAAATTTAGGAGGTAAACGATTATGGCAACTTCAACAACTTATAATAGAGCGTTTTGGAATGTTATGAAAGGAAAAGAAGAAAATAATCAAAATCTAAGCGAGGGCTTTGATAATGCAGGAGCCTATGTCGCACCAGATGAGTTCCGAGAAGGCTTTAACACTGCTTTGGCAAAGGAGAATATATTCCGCAGATTTGTTACTGTTATCAATCTATCTTCTGCAGAAGGTAAAATTCAAGCAGTATCCTCAACGGGTACAGCAGATTGGGTTGAAGACGGAGATCCAATCCCCGAAAGTGCCGATACATTTACACAGTTTCTGGTGAAATCATACAAGCTGGCATCTCTTGTCAAGCTAAACCGCTCATTCGTCACTGATATGAACTTTAATCTTGAAAAATATCTGATGGGTGATTTTGCGAAGCGTTTTGGCAGGGCTGAGGAAAATGCATTGTTTAATGGAAATGGCACAACTCAGCCAACAGGTATCCTTACGGCAGACGCAGATGTAACTACAGCAGATAGTGCTACCATCTCTTTTGACGAGATTATTTCACTGTATTTTTCATTAAAAGATGAATACCGCAATAACGCTGTGTTTATCATGCACGATAATACAGCTATGCTTCTTAGAACCCTTAAGGATACAAGCGGCAGTTATCTGTGGAATCCTTCAGATAACACCATCTTCGGAAAGCCTGTAGTTACCTCTCCATATATGCCTACAGTATTAGCAGGAGCAAAAAGCATTGTATTTGGAGATTTATCATACTACTGGCTGATTGAGCGTCAGCCAATAACAATAAAAAAATTAAGTGAATTATATGCATTGCAGGGGCAAATTGGATTTTCTGCTTACGAGAGATTGGATGGCAAGCTAATTCAACCGAATGCTCTAAAAATATTACAAATAAAAGCTTAAATAATGGATTAGGCACTGAGTAATCAATTCTGCTCAGTGCCAGTTCCTTCAAAACATCGGACAGGAGGTCACGATATGGAAAATCAAAGTAACAGCCGCACAACCAAATCCGATATCGGAGGTACAGTCTATGTGGTGGAATCACGAGTAAGTGATTCAGCAAAGGAAAGTGCATATTCCAAGCTGAAACGACTGATTACAGTCAACGCAAAAAACCTTTCAAAGTTATCAGATAGTTCAAGTAAACCCACGGAAATCAACTCGACTTCTTCAAGGTAGTACGGTAATATACATAGTGCTAAACCGCTTGAAGACTGTCGGAAATGGAGGAGAAAAATGAATAGACAGTCAACATTTAGCACTATACGTAAATCAACATTAGCATTTGAAGAAGCGAAAATTACTGCTTTGTACTGCAGGCTTTCACGTGATGATGAGCTTGCAGGAGACAGTAATAGTATAGTAAACCAGAAGACAATTCTAAAAAAGTATGCTGAGGACAACGGTTTTCGCAACATCGAATTTTATGTGGATGATGGGGTCAGCGGTACAACTTTTGATAGACCAGACTTTAACCGCATGATTGCTGATGTAGAGTCCGGTAGAATTGGAACGATTATTATCAAGGATATGTCCAGATTCGGCAGGGATTACCTTAAGGTAGGTTATTATACCGAGATTATGTTTCCTGAAGCAGATGTACGATTCATTGCTATTAACAACGGTATTGATAGTGCTAACCAAACAGACAGTGACTTTACACCGTTTCTTAACATTATTAATGAATGGTATGCTAAGGATACTAGCAAGAAAATCCGTGCTGTGTTCAAATCCAAGGGACAGTCCGGTAAGCCACTCTGCACCAATCCGCCTTACGGTTATATTAAAGACCCTAAAGACAAGTTGCACTGGATTATAGATGAGAAAGCCGCCGAGGTGGTCAGAGATATTTTCCGACTGTGTATGGCTGGCTTTGGACCCACGCAGATAGCAAAGCAACTTGAAAAGCGATGCATTGATACACCTACGGTTCATCTTCGCAAAATGGGTATTAACACTCCAGCAAGACCACCAGAAAACCCATATGCTTGGTCGGCTCGTACCGTAGCAGATATTTTGGCTAAAATGGAATATCTAGGTCACACGGTGAATTTCAAGACTTCTAAAAAGTCCTACAAGAGCAAAGTCAAGATATTGAACAATCCAGAAGAATGGCTGGTTTTCAAAAATACCCATGAAGCAATTATTGATAAGGGTACTTGGGAAACAGTGCAGAAAATCAGAGATGGCAAGCGAAGACCATCACGATTAGGTGAAATGGGAATGCTCTCTGGTATGATGTTTTGTGCCGACTGTGGAGCAAAGCTGTATCAGGTTAGAGGCAAGGGATGGACACACGATAAGGAATATTTCGTTTGTGCGACTTACCGCAAGAAAAAGGGTATGTGCAGTTCACATCAGATACGCAATGTTGTAGTGGAACAGCTTTTGTTAGAAGACTTAAGACGTGTAACCTCCTTTGCCAAAGACCATGAACAGGAATTCATCCGTATAGTTATGAATAATTCTGAAAAGGAACTTGCCAAAGAACTCCGCCAAAGTCAAAAGGAGTACGAACAAGCACAGACTCGCATTGCTGACATAGACAAAATCATTCGAAAGCTATATGAGGACAATGTGATGGGCAAAATTCCCGAAGAGCGTTTTTACAAGATGTCGGCTGAATATGAAGCCGAGCAGAAGGCTCTGGAAGAAAGGATAATCAAATTAAAGCATACCATTGATACAGCAAATGAACAGTCCCTCAATACCGACCGATTTTTGGCACTGGTTAAAAAGTACACAGAAATTACAGAATTGGATGCAGAGATTATCCGAGAGTTCATTGACAAAATTATAGTATTTAAGGCTGAAAAGGTAGATGGCCGCAGAACCCAGCGGATTCAAATTTTCTATAACTGCATTGGCGCTATCGACTTACCAAACTAAACGAAAAAACGGCATAGCCGCAAATCTACGACTATGCCGAATTTTTCAGGAATTATAAATCCCTATCTGACCGCTCCTAAGGGCGTCTTTTCTTGTACGAGCTGTTAAAGAAAAATGACATTGTACCAATGGTTGAACTGGATTATAAGGAGGTTAATTAATGAATACAAAGAAAGTCAAAGTTGAAATAACAGGACCTGGAGGGGGAATTACAGTTACCCCTGGTGTTACGCTGCTTCGCGACACATTTTTTCATACTCATCTGGCGTGACATAACCGATGCTGCCATGAATTCGTTTGCGATTATACCAACCTTCTATGTACTGAAATAGGGCGATTCTCGCAGTCTCAAAGCTTTCATATTGAGTTTGATAGACTTCTTCTTTTTTCAGTGTGGCGTAAAAGGATTCGATACACGCGTTGTCATAAGGGCATCCTTTCCGACTGAATGATGGAATCATTTCATACTTCTTTAATCGTTCTTGAAATGCCTCGCTTGTATATTGCGTTCCTAGATCCGTATGAACAATAAGTCCAGGTCCAGGTTTTTGAGCGTTTACAGCGTTCTCCAATGCTTCCAGAACGAGTTCAGTTGTCATCGTACGAGAGAATTTATAACCAATTACTTTTTTCGTATGCAAATCTAGTACGGATGCTAGATAGCACCAGCCATGACGGAGCGTATGAATATAGGTGATATCGGCGACCCATTTTTCATTAATAGACGTTGTTGTAAAATCTTGTTCGAGTACGTTTTCACGTTCTTCTACTGGTGATTGTGATGGCGTTGGACGATATTTTTTTGTGATGTTTGATCGAATGCCTGCTTCTTTCATAAGACGTTGAACCCGTTTAATACTGCATGAATATCCTTCTTTCTGAAGTAGTTTATGGATTTTAGGTGCGCCATAACGTCCCTTACTTTCTTTGTGGATGGCTTGAATCCGTTCAAGTAGGGCTTCATTGGCGACATGATAGCTATTGGGTTTCTTATGAAATGAATCGTAGTACGTACTTCTTGGCATCTTTAACACACGACACATCACTTGGACTGGATGATGTTCGCTTTCACTTTCAATATAGTCAATCAGTTCCTGCTCATCTATTTTCTCGCGAATATGGTCATAGCCTTTTTTAGGATTTCAAGCTCCTGCTTTAAACGAAGATTTTCCTTTTGGATCGCTTCCACATCAGACACAGTTAACTCCTGTGTTCCTTCGATTGGAGAGTGTTGCTTGATTCATTTGTAAATCGTTACTTCTGACACACCATATTCACTAGAGAGTTGACTGACCGACGTACCTGAGCGATAAAGCTCAACGACTGTTGCTTTAAATTCTTGGTTATAACGTTTTTGACTCATAATTCGGACACGACCTTTCGTTAGTTCAATTTTAATGACTTAACCAAGTTGTGTCCATGTATCTATACTACATTCAAGTTGTATATTAAGGAGTCAGCTTTTTGTAATTTTAAAGAAATCATGAACAAAACAAAAAGCTGTCTCTATAGAAGAAAAGGACAGCTTTTCAAAATTCATATACCAATCAAACCACAAACCAAATCAAACCGTCTAACCAAATCAAACCGTCTAACCAAATCAAACCACTAAACCTATCCTAACCACAAATCAAAAGGATTGGATAAAGAAGATGGATTTGAGAAAGAACCACTTCTTAATTAGATTATATGCAAAAAAAAAGGAAAATGCACGTGAAATATATATTAATTAGTAATTATAATTAGTAACTATAATAATAAAAGTACGAACTTTTTTGAAATTTCCGGTTAACAAAAAAGTTGTATTTTTAAAATTTAATGGTAAAATTGAGGTAAGTGAGGCGATTTTAATGAAAAAACACTTCCCTGGTAAAGAAGTTTATGAGAAAGAAATGGAACATTTAAGACAGCAGCATAGGGAATGGAAAGGTAATATGAAAGCTAAAGGCGCTCCATTTTTTATGCTGTATAAAGTTTTTCAAGATGAACATTTATCTGATATTTCTGGAGGTGCTTTAAAACTCTATATTTATCTAGGTTTTCAGGCTAATAACTTTACTGGAGAATCGTGGCATAGTGTTGAAACCATTTCGACGTATTTTGGTAACGATACTAGAACTGTACAAAAGTGGTTCCAAGAATTGGAGGAAAGAAATTTGGTAAAAAGAATACAAAGGGGATATAAATGGACAGCCAACACATTTATGATTCCTTACGGTGAGGAGATTGAAGTGAATGACCCAGCACAAAAAGAATAATTGTTTTGTATTAGTAGATTATGAAAACATAGCTATACCATTAAATAAGCAAGGTAAAAGATTAGATTTAAGCAAGGATTTATTTACTGAGCTTGGAGATGAGGTAGCAGAAAAAAGCACTGTATATGTAATATATACATATGAAAAATTTATTAGTGACACAAAATTTTTTTTAGAAAACAGATATACAACAATACCGGTATCTGGTAGGAAAAACTCTGCTGATATAACTTTAGTGGTTGAAGCTCTAGGGCTAGCTTATGAAAACAAAGACAGTGATCCATATTTTATTTTCTTTTTAGGAGATGCTGATTACATTCCTCTACTAAAGAAAATAGATTCGTTAAAAATTAATTACTCTGTATACTGTATTAAATCAAGTTTAGGTCAAGATTTAAAGAAACACTGTGAGGAATCGCAATATGCAAACATTTGCATATTTGATGAGAAATACCCAGAAAAAATAAAGTTAATTACCAAAATGAAAAACGATCATTTAATTGCTTTGCAACAATTACAGATTGCTGAAGGTAAAGCGAGAGGGTACGTAAGTTTTAAGATGTTCAAAGGTTTTTTAATGAGCGCAAAACGTGAGTTTGGGAGACAACTTACAGAGCAAGAAGCTAGTGCGTTAATTGATGAAATCGTGGAGATAGGGTACGTAAACCGGGAAAATAGACAGTTAGATGCCCGTAGAACCGGTGGGGCTTTCACTTTGAATACATCAGACGTTGCTGTTTCTGAAAATTTAGGATTACAGGCTTTAATGGTTTGAGTGGAAAATATTCAGTTGAATCGTAAAAATTCGTTACAACGAACAGCTGTTGAAGGATCTAATATTGTCGCTGATTTTACTTGTACGCTAGGCACGGCACAAAAATAAACGAAAAAACGCCATCGTGTTGTCGAGTTTACGGATGATGAAGGTGCGATTGTACGCGTTGTCACGAATCTTCGCCATGTAACAGCAGAAGAAATCGCAGGCATGTATAAAGAACGTTGGGCAATCGAGTCATTCTTTCGCTAGATTAAACAAAATTTAAATGTGCCTGTCTTATTTGGCACGACTAAAAATGCCGTATTTAGTCAGCTTTTCGCCGCGTTAATTGCCTATGTTTTATTGAAGTTTTTATATACACGAATCCATTCAAAGTCAGACGTAGAAGCCTTGTCTTTTACAGGTTTTACACGCCTGTTTCTTTGGCATGCGCTTCCGGTGAAATGGCGGACGCACGTGGAAGAAATCTTAACATCAGCTCGGATAATTTATCAAAAAAGTGTTAGGTGATTTTGGCTAATCAACACGTGTGATATTACACTAAATTACCATTAGCAAACGTAAGGTGTGTAATGTGTAAATAGTATACACCCTTATGTATCAAGGGATTATACTAATCTTACAGTGTGTAATCTTAAAATGGTATTTCACTAATTTCGTTGCTGAAGAAAAATAAGATGATTATAAAAGCACAACAAGGGTTGTTAAACCTTTGTTGTGCTTTTTTTGATTCTAAATCACCGTCTAAAACCATCTTTATTCGTCAGACAATATTATTAAAATTGTCTATATATATGAAGCATATTCCCTTCTAGTTCCACTCTTAATTTATTAAAGTTAGAAGTCAACCCTAAAAATGTAGTAGTACAAGTAAATTCAGCCCATTTAGATCCGAAATCTAAATCAGGAGATGAAATTTCGCAACCAAAACAGAAATAATTTTCATCGTATGCATCTTTAATTGTAGAATTATTTATATTAGTACGAGGTACATTTACATCAACATAATATGTAGCTGTTAACATACCATTAGTTCCTTTAACTTTGTATGAAGATGTACCATAAGGGAATGAATATTGAGCATCAGATGCTTGAGTCGAATAATTTCCAGTTTCTTGTTTAATAACAGGCTCGATAGATAATGTTACTTCATTTCCTTCCTCATCTACATAGGAAGTTTCCTGAAATTCATCTTTAGTAATGTCAAATGTTAATGCTGGTTCTTCTTCCAATTCAGCTGCACTAACTGGTGTTTCATTACCTGTGAAAACAACTAATCCAAACATTACAATCAAAAAGCTAAAGATACTTAATCGTTTCATAGACAAAATCCCCTTTTCAATTTTTTATTGTAACATGTTACAAATAACATATTATCGTAAGATGCACGTTTTTGTAAATACCTACCATATATATAATTATTTGGTTCATCACCAAAAGATGGGGTTGACAAAATTAACACCCTGTTTCTAAACGAAGTCGTAGAAATAAGTGAGCGTCATTTCGATAGCCAAAACCACGTCTTTTGATGAGTTTAATTTTATTATTAGTACCTTCCATAATGCCATTGGAAAGTGGCGAAACAATTGTATCGAGCAATGCTTGTTCACGTACAATCAGTGTTTTTGCAATCTTTGAAACGGCTCCACACTGATGAAATTGATATCGCTTGAACCATTCTTTCAACCGACGTTTTGCCTGTGTCTTATTTGTTGATTTTAGGACGTAACGCATGTGATTTAACGCTTGATAGATGTGCTTTGTATGCAAGTCTTCCTTGTGCCATTCAGCCACAAACCTACGTTCTTCCGCTGTTAATTCTTCTGGTTTTCTTGCTAAACAGCGGTCAATAAAACGTGACTTATGATGTTTCTTTGCTTCACCTAAAAACCGTCTACGTCTTTGTTGGGCATCCGTAAAAAATTGAACAAGATGAAAGCGATTCAGTACATGAATGGCAGATGGGAACACTGTTTGAATGGCATTCGCCATCGCTGGTGCGAAATCACTCACAACCGCCTGAATCTTACCTGTTACTTTCTGTAGAACCGACGTAATAGCTTCTTGATTTCGATGTGGAACAATGGCCAAAATACGCCCAGTGTCCGCGTTTAATACACTTGTCGCATAGTTGTGTCCTTTTCGAAGCGCAAATTCATCCACACAAATTTGTTTGGCAGATTCTTCTACTAATTGATCGGCTGCGTACAAGTAAAACCAGTTCAACCGTTGTATACGGAAGATTGTATTCGCACGAAACATCCTTAATCGAACGCCCTTGACATCGCTTTACAATTTGTCGACGAAAAGCCTCTGTTGACGAACGAATAAGTCCTAATTCATAGTCGTAGGAGAAGGTATACCCACAGTCTTTACAGCGTTGACGAGGCACAGAAAGCTCAATCCAAAGAACACCAATATGCCAGGCAAAGCCATGACGAAAACGACGTAGCTTTTTGTCATGACACATCGTTTCACCCCCACAATTAGGGCATAAAATTAATTGTGGTACTGTTTGAACTGGAAACACATTTGGTTCTTGGTTAGATGGTAAAGAAACTTCAAAAAAAGATGGTAACGGTAAGATTAATTTGATAAAATGGTTGCACAAGGCGAAAACTCCTATCGTGGTTTGTCTCAGCAACAATTACGATACGTGATTTTTCGCTTTTATTCTACACTTAAATGTAAAATTATTGAATATTTATAATGTCAACCCCAAGTTACGGTGATGAACCAATTATTTGGTATAATCAGTATTAATAGGAGGTGTAATATTTATGAATGGACTAATAGCCTTTTTAATAGCACTTATTCCATATGTTGTATTATTCATTGTCGCATTTCTTTTCTTTAATTTGATTGTTCAGATTAAAAAAAATAGCAACATTCAAGTTGAACAGAATAAGCAGATTATATCCTTATTGGAGAAAAAAGATAAAAAAGATAAAAAAGACTGAAAAATTTGGACTAACCTAATTTAATAAGACAACATAAAACACCTCCAAATTGGACATACTGGGAATATGTACAAATTAAGTGGAGGTGTTTTTGTATGGGCAAAAAAATGTATATTCATCAGAGGTAAAATGGGCAGTTGTGAAGGAAAAGTTATCGGGTGAATTAACAACAAAAGAAATCATGGAGAAGTATGGAATTAAAAATAATTCGCAAATTAAGACTTGGATGAAATGGTATCGAAATAATGAAATCTATCGCTTTGATCAACCAATCGGAAAGCAATATACTTATGGACACGGCCCAGATGGATATTCTGAGACAGATAAGATTAATCACAAAATAGCCCATCTTGAAATGGAGAACGAAATCTTAAAAAAGTTTATGGCAATCGCAAAGGAGTTGAACGTAAAGTAGTTTTTTAGAGTAATTTTAGATGATAGATAATATGAGATAAATTACTATTTGGGGATAAGGATTTCTACATCCATGGGTAAAATGCTATTTGTTTTGATTGTATTAAAGGTGAAATCGCACAGATGATTGAACTGCTCCCCGGCTTCAAATAGCACGATATTTAGTAAGTGAAAGTGTGTTATAAGTTAGGCTAGTAGTCTTAAAGTTTTACCGAAACAATATCGGCTGACGAAATCCTACCCAATGGTGTGGTGTAAGTCGTTAGTCTTAGGTTGAAACAAAATTACACATAAATTGTATTATGTTAATAAAAGAGATTGTAAAATCAATAGATTACACACATTACACTAAACATAACTGCCATTTTAGGAGGTTGATGTAATGGGGAAGAGTACTCTTGAAAAAATTGAAGAAATAACAAGTAACCAAAAGTCGATGAGTACATCGAGATTATCAAAATTACTCATAGATTTAAGAAAAGACTTTGAAGCAGCTCAAAAAAGTCAAAAAAAGGCATTCGAAAAAATGAATGAAGCCAACAAAAGAGTTCAAATCGTTGAAGCACGTAACCAAAAATTAAAAGAAAAATTAGAAAAGAGGAAAGTTGATGGTACAGGTAAAGGTCAAGAAACTGCGTGATTCTGCAGTAATTCCAGTGAAAGCGCATGAAACTGATTCTGGGTTTGATTTGTATGCAGCAGATACAGTAACAATATCGCCAAACGAAACAAGAATAATTCCTACCGGACTCGCCTTTGCATTGTCACAAGGATATGAGTTACAAGTTCGTCCGAGATCAGGTTTATCAACAAATACTCCGTTAAAAGTTATTTTAGGAACAGTTGACTCGGGCTATCGGGGGGAGATAGGTATCATAGCACATAACACAGAGAGATTTAGTAATTTCACTGTTTATAAGGGAGATAAAATTGCCCAAGCTGTCATTCAAAAGTTACCTGATATTGAGCTTGTAGAAGTGGATGAATTAGATCATGGTGAGCGTGGAGAAAATGGTTTTGGTTCAACGGGGGTGTAGTTGTGTTCCTCTACGACATTATGAAAAACCAAGTAATTAAAATTAGTATTACGGATATTGCTGAAATGCTAGACAAAACACCGGCTGCTATCAGTAAAGCATGCAGTAGGAAAGCGATAATTAAACCTCATAACTTAGCAATTTTTAAGACAAAGCCAACTGTTGAAGAAAAACGTGAGATGTATTCGAAAGTCGTATTTCAAGATGAAGTTTGGCATTTTATAAAAGGTTCTGATAATCGATTTAAAGTTTCGAATTACGGTCGAATTAAACGAGTTTACAAGAATCATGAAAAATTTATGCTTCCAGTGGTCAGAAAACATTGTGGAAATATGGTTGTGAAAGTTCGTTTTAAAGAAATTTATAAAGTTTATCGCGTTAAAGATTTGGTTGCAGCTCATTTCTTGCGTAAACCAAAAACGGGTGAAGTATTATTCCATTCTAATGGTATCAAAACAGATGATTCAGCGGCTAATTTAAAATGGATTGATAAGAGTAAACTTGCTCGAAAAACAGGTCATAAAGCAAGAAGTAAAGAGGTTGTGCAAATAGATCCTCAAACAATGGTTGTCATCGCAGAATACCGATCCACAAGAGAGACAGCACGACACACACCTTACAGCTACCAATCAATATCGAATTATTGTAATGGTGTAGTAGAAAATCGTTACGGCGACTTATTCATGTGGCGTGAGGATTACGAGGAACTTTATGGGGAAGTTGTGTAAATGAGCAAATGAACCAAAGTGTGAAGTAAATGGGGTGAGAATTTGAAGCGGATTTTAACTACGTTGGCTCCAAATGGAACGTGGCCAAATGGATAATTTCTCAAATGCCTGAACATAACGTTTACCTCGAGCCTTTCTTCGGTAGTGGAGCAGTGCTATTTAATAAACCAACTGCAAAAATTGAAACCATTAATGACATCGATGGAAATATCGTTAATTTATTCAAAGTCATTCGCGAGAAACCTCAAGAACTTGCTCGTGTTGTAGAATTTACACCCTATAGTCGCGAAGAATATTACCAGGCATTTGAACTTTTAGAACAAGATTTAACAGATGTTGAAAGGGCGAGAGTATTTTTAATCCGCTGTTGGATGGCTAGGGGGGGTAAAACATCCGATAGGACTGGATGGCGACACAATATTGATACAGCAACAATCAATGCTTTACCAGATTGGAATGGTTTACCTAATTTAGTTCTTGAAGCAACTAAACGATTGAAGCAAGTACAAATTGAGAACCAGGAAGCTACTACTTTGATTGAACGATACAACCGAGCCGATTGTTTGATTTATGCAGATCCACCGTATTTATTAGAAACTCGTACTAAGAGACATTACGCTCATGAAATGAAAAACGAGCAGCATGTGGAATTGTTAGAGACACTTAATCAACATGAGGGCTATGTACTGTTAAGCGGTTATGATAGCGACTTATATAACGACATCTTAAAAGGATGGACCAAACTTACAAAGATGGCTACAACTGAAGGTGCAGTATCTAAACAAGAAGTGCTTTGGTTAAATCCAGCTGTAAGTGAACGGAATCATCAGATGAATATTTTTGAAGTGGGTTAATGCACACTTCGATAAAAGAACAATGAAATACACACCCTTGCACATAGATACCTTAGTTATATCTTATGTGTAAGGGAAAGGAGGGCAACATGGGCAAAATACAATTTGAAATACCAGGAGATGTACAAGCACAGCAACGGCCGAAGTTTTCTCGCATGGGCAAAGGTGTGAAAGCTATTGATCCAAAAGAAAGTCGTGACTATAAATCATTTGTTAGGTTAGTAGCTGCTGAACATGCTCCAGCTGAATTAATTACATCAGACATTCGATTAGAAATTGATGTTTACCGTAAGATACCTAAATCATTCAGCAAGAAAAAGCACCAGATGGCTCTAAATGGTGAGCTACGACCAACGACTAAACCAGACATCGATAATCTAGCAAAAGGTATTAAAGACGGTTTAAGTAAGGTTTTATGGTACGACGATAGCCAAGTTATTGAACTAGTTGCTCGGAAGTGGTACTCAGACAGTCCTAGAGCTGTGGTGACAGTTGAATGGGCTTCGTAAAGGAGGGATAAAAGTGAGTGTAAGAGGTAGGGGCAAACCGAAACACGCTAAATATCTTCTGTTCACGGGTGAGAAGCATGAGAATTTAAAGTTTGATTTTACTTATGATCAAATTCAAGTCTTTATCGAGATGTGGAATGCTGGCAAGTCTATTGGTGAGATTGGGAAGAGATTTTCAATTAGTTCAGCTAATGTTGCATTGGTAATCATGGACCTTGAAATGGCTGGGAAGATTAAGCCGAGACCTGGTGGGGTTTTTGGGACAGAGAAGAGGGAAGTCGTATGAAACAATTAGATATTTTTAGAGAAATCATAGTAGATAACTTTGCTGGTGGAGGAGGAGCTTCAACAGGAATTGAGATGGCAACAGGAGTGTCTGTAGATATTGCTATTAACCATGACCCAGCAGCTATTGAAATGCACAGGCTAAATCATCCAGAAACAGAGCATTATTGTGAAAATGTTTGGGACGTGGATCCAGTAAAAGCTGCAAGAGGTCGTAAAGTGGGTCTTTTATGGTTAAGTCCAGATTGTACTCACCATTCAAAGGCAAAAGGTGGAAAACCTGTTAAGAAGGAAATAAGAGGTCTTGCATGGATAGCAGTACGTTGGGCGATTGCTGTAAAGCCCAGGGTGATAATGTTAGAAAATGTTGAAGAATTTCAAGAATGGGGTCCGTTAGGTGAAGATGGAAAGCCTATTAAAGAAGCCAAAACAGTAACATTTAATAGTTTTGTAAAATCACTTGAAGCACTTGGTTATGAAGTTGAATACAGAACTTTAACAGCAAGTGACTACGGGGCACCTACTAGTCGAACAAGATTTTTCTTAATTGCTCGTTGTGATGGAAAAGATATTGTTTGGCCAGAGCCGACACATGCAAATCCTGAATCATTAGAGGTTCAACTTGGTTATAAGAAACCCTGGCGCACTTCATCTGAAATAATTGATTGGTCAATCGGTGTACCATCAATATTTGACCGAAAAAAGCCATTAGCAAAAAATACAATGAAACGCATTGAACGAGGTTTAAATAAGTTTGTTCTTAATGAGGAAAAACCATTTATGGTGGATCAAGACAAAGCAGCTTATTTAATCAGCTATTATACAGAGCGTAACGAAAATGAAGTACGAGGACTTTCACTAAATACACCCCTTCATACAATTACAGCTGGTGGGAATCGTTTTGCGTTAGTTTATGCATGGATTACAAAATACTACGGGCAAAGCAATGCACAAGGTTTAAATGAACCATTACACACGATTACAACTAAAGATAGATTTGCACTTACAACATTAGTTACAAATGGCTACAAGGTAACAGATATAGGATTAAGAATGTTAAAACCACACGAGTTATATGCGGCACAGGGTTTCCCAAAAAATTATCAATTTAGTCATTATCCAAACGGAAAAAAGATTCGACATGATAGACAAATTAGAAATGTTGGAAATAGTGTACCACCACCATTTGCAGAAGCACTTGTAAGAGCAAATTTACCGGAATTTTGTGCAAGTAGTTCAAGGTATGCAATGTAAATAAAAAAAGCTGCAGCTCTCGCCACAGCCCGACATATACAAATCTATTATACCACAAATAATAGGAGGGCGTGTAAATGGGCAAAGGGCAATTAGCAGTAAATAAATTTTCGTTAGATGCAATGATTACTGATTATCACTGGATGTTGAACGCTGTAAAAGATATTCGAGCAGAACTAGAAATAGGGGCAAAAACAGCTCAATATGGGATTGAAGCAACATTACCAAAAGGGCAAGGTAATACGAGCGATCCAGTTGAGTTAGAAGTTGCTAGACGAGCTAAAAAGATTAAACGATTAAAAGAGTACGAAATGCAATTGATGGAAGTCCAGAATCGGATTGACAAAGTAAAGGGTATTCGTGAAATACAGGTACTTGATTGGATGTTAGATGGGAAGACTATGCGTTGGATTGCAAAGGCAATGGGAATAAGTCATACGCAGGTTCAGAATATTAAGGGAAGTATTGTTGAGCAGATGATAAATTAATTAATAGTTGAGTGAGTAGAGATTTGTGGTTATTTGAATAAAGGTGATTTTCTATGAATGAGAATATATCGTAGACGAAGCGGATTGGGTAGGTTTAGTGGGTATTAGACCCAAAGGGAGCGGTATGGACTTTTCCTTGACACTTTTTGCATAGAATCTTGCATATTTTCATGTAAAAAAGAGCAGCCAAATGGCTGCTCGGTTCATTGTCTCTATTTTTATAAGTGTTGAAAACTATGTAGAATTAATATAAATGGCCCTACTAGATTTCATAAAACAATTAAAAGGAACAGTAAGGATTTTTTCCTTGAATTCAAAGTGTTAGTTTACTGATTTTTATTGGGGTAATCTGTAATATTAAGATTACTTTTTTCTTTATTGGACCACGCGTAAAGTATTCTATCTCCATTGTTCAATGTAACTTGAACATTATAAAAAAAGGGATAAACTCCTGCTTGTGAACGAAAAACTTCTATTTCTTTCACTTCCTCTTCTGAAATAGACCGATTTTCAATTATATCAAACATAACAGCCACTAATAACTCTTCTCTATCTTCTCTACTTCCAAACTTATAATTTTGATAGTTGAAATATATTAGAGTTCCTATGAAAAGGAAAAAGAAAATAATGGCTAAAATCCAACTTTTTTTCAATTCTCCCACCCCCTAAATTTGTAAATTATGTTAAAAAAGGAAATTAATAGTTGTAAAACGAGGCAATATACTATATCATTACCTTTGTAAATATTTTACAATAAAAGGAGTGTTCTATCAATGAAAAGACCATTAAAAACAACAATGTTATTTTTCACAACCTTGATATTAATTTTCGCCTTTAACGTTTCTACTTCTCTTGCCAATGCTCAAGAAGATGAGTATCTACTTGAACAAGAAAAACAAGAAAAAATATTTCAAGAAATTATAGAAAGTGTACCAAATGGAACATATTCAGGTAATGATATTACCACTAATGCTCTTGATGCTAGTAGTTATAATCCACAAGCTGGTGATATATTATATACTCCTAGTACACAATGTAAAGATGAAAACCGTGAAACTTGTAAAGGGATTACTGGTCATGTTGGGATAGTAAATCCTTCTGCAGGAACTGTAACTCATATTCAGGCACCTGGTTATTTACCTAAATCAATATCCTTAAATTCTTGGTTTACTAAATATCCTAAAACTGTAGTTGTAAGACATAAAAACTCTACCAAGGCTTCAAATGCTGCTAAGTGGGCTTTTGATTATTATATTTGGGGTGATGGTGCAGAGAAAACTTATAAAGTAACAATTGACCAAGATTTAACAAAAACACTTAGTTTAAATACTACTTATTGCTCGTTAATTGTATGGCAAGCTTATTATTTTGGAGCTGGTCAAAAATTATCTCTTAATATTCCTGTAATGCCTGTTCTCTTTGTAAATTACGCACCGTATCATGATATGTATGTTCAAATGAAAATAGGATATTGATATAAAAACGATCACCTTAATTTTTGGTGAATATGTAAAGTCACACTCATACGAGGTGTGGCTTTTTCTAATAATATCTTAAAAATTAATAGTTGCCATACTTGCCAAAGTTGCCATACTTGCCATTCTTTCCAAATTACACAAAAAGGCTCCTTATCCTTTATACTGTGAGGTAGGACGGAGCGGTAAATAACTCGGTCTTAACAAAAATTTCTTCAAAAAAAGGAGAAAGACAAGACGACCGACGACACGCGCCGAAAGTTGAACATCGAAGAAGCGACAACACGATCGTCCCAGTCATAGGAAGGGGTGATTTTTATTAAACTAGGTATATAAATATATTTAATTATTATTATATAAATAAGCAAAAAATAAAAATTTAGCTAGTAATATTCTTTAGTTTCTTTTTATTTACAAAATATATTAAAGGGCGATTGCCTAAATAACATTTTTACCACAAAAGAAAACAATGTCTAAATGTTCTAAGTTCTATGAGGAAAAAAGCAGTCATTTGAGGAGATGGCTGCTTTTATATTATTACGAGACAGTGGCGGAATAGTAGACGCACAACCTCAATACTGGATAAAGCAATGGCGCAGAGGGTAATGCCATCTTTATCGTACAAGGTGCAAATCCTTGTCTGTCTCATCTTTTGCTTATCACGTCATAAGCAACTGACACTTTTAAAGTGGTTTTGACTTGCGATTTACTTATAGTAGATTGCCTACAAAGGTTTTGTTCGTTGTACCGTAAACAACTTTTACTCACTACGGCGGTGAGTATAAGGTAGCCGAATATTAGGGTTTGGGAACGTCCGTACTTTTGCTATGGAAATGACTCTTCGGGAGATTGGGGCGGACACGACTGTCAAAGTGGTTTATGGCAGTCAAATTATTTAAGTCACATCAATTACGATGTGGCTTTTTATTATGCTTTGAAAATTGCATCAAACAGCCATTAAATAATCGAGGACTAGTAACGGGTTAGTAAGCACTTAAAGTGAAGTGAACTGAACATGACTGACTGCACAGTAACCGTTTGGGCGGAGTTTGGTGCACTTTTGAAAATATAAGAGAAGGTGATGTCATGAGGTATGTTTTGCAATGCGAAAAATGTAAACGCCCAGCAGAAGTAAATAACCGTAAGAGTAAACCAGGGCATACGGTTTACCACAAAATTTGTTATTCATGCGGTGGCAAAATTAAACCGATGCTTGACTGAATATCAAAAATTTAATAGTGAAACTTGTCGAGGGATATAGTAAAATTTATCCAAAAGCCTTAGGTCAGGTCGGGTGATTTCATGAACGTAGACAAGTTATTTAAATCGATAAATAAGAAACAAAGATACTTATTTTCTCGTTTTGTTATTTATACAGTTATGTTATGGTTAACATTTAAACCGATGATTTATGAAAATGAATTAAATTACCAGTATGTATTGAATACGGTTATTTTTTTATTTTTACCCTTATTTGTTGAGTACGTTTGGGGAATGAATACTTTATGCAAAGGGGCTAACAGAACTAGACTTTTCGGCATAATATATACATTAGTGCTTGTTTTTGTATCATTTATTGGATTGATGGGAGGATATTCAATAGCTGATATAGAAGGTAATATTATATTCGAATCTGACAAAACGAATTTTGTGTTAAATGTTGGTTTGTTACAATATACTGTTTACATAACTCCTTGTTTAATGTTATTGGATTTATTATTCGCATTTTCTATAAGTGAAGTAAAACTTTATAAAATTGAAGAAAAACTTCATGATGAATTTAATGATTTAGATGTTAATGAAATGGATATTATAGAAAAAGAACGGAAAGTCGAACTTACAAAATTAATACAAGAAAATGGAGGCGAGTAAAATGATGGAATTTATTATATTAGTGATATGCCTTTCTACCACTTTTTATTTCGCTGTTGTTGTAAAAATGTATAAAATGGGGATGAAATTGAATTTAGCATTAATTCGTTCATTTATTTATCCGTTTAATATTTTATTTTTACACTGTCGTGTGTTTAAACATTTCAAAAACGAGTCTTTGCTTTTAAGAATTAAGTTGTTATTAATGCCAATTTACTCTCCACAAGAAACAGTTAATAAATACACATACATGCATTTAAGAAGAGATGCAACTTATAAAATTATTGATGAAATGTTGGAGAATACTAAAGATGAAGATAAAAAGGTTAAAATTCTGGATATACTCGAAAAAGAAGGAGTCATTAAACGAGTTTACAAAAAGTCAATTATATCCAGTGAAGATGGGTATATGACTAATGATCACTTTTCAAATGTAAAAAAATATAGATATAAAATGGGATAATAATTATTAAGTCGTATCTAATTAGATGCGACTTTTTATTTTGTTAAAGCGGAGGTGGTGCTATGAGAGATGGCTAGAGCAAAAGATCCTAATCGTGATAAAGCGTATGAAATATATAAGGAGCATGAGGGCAATATAACTAATCGTGCAATTGCAGAAATGCTTGGTGTTCCAGAAAAGACAATCGGCTCTTGGAAGTCCAAAGCAAAGGATAATTGGGACGCTAAATTAAATGGAGTACTCCAATCGAACGAACGGAGTACTCCGAAAGAAAATAAGAGTACTGCAAAGAAAAAAGAAGTCGTTGAATCGGTTGAAGTCATTGAATTAGAAAATGATGATTTTAACGATAAGCAACGGCTTTTTATTAGTTATTACGTGAAGTACTGGAATGCTACGAAGGCATATCAGAAGGCTTATGGTTGTAGTCGAGAAACAGCTTTAGTTAACGGTCCTCGATTACTAGGAAATGCTAGGATAAAGGCGGAAGTCATTCGTGTGCGAGATGGTATCACAGAAGAAGCTATTTTAGACAAACGTACTCTCATCCAAAAATGGATTGACATTGCTTTTGCTGACATTACTGATTACATCCAATTTGGTAAAGTAGAGGAAATTAGCTACAACGAAAACGGCGAGCCAGAACTGGACATGAACGGAAATATTAAAACGTGGACTAGAAACTTTGTAAACCTTAATGAATCAGAAGAAATCGACGGCACACTCATTACCGAAGTAAAACAGGGGAAAGACGGCATAACTGTTAAGCTTGCTGACAAGATGAAGGCCCTTGAGTTTCTGTCTAAGCATATGGATTTACTAAATGACAATGAATTAAAGCAACTTAAGATTGAGCGTGAACGAATTGCTATCCGTAAAGAAAACGGCGAAGATGGTGAGGAATACGAAGATGACGGCTTCATGGAGGCGCTAAAAGGAACGGAAGTGAACTGGGATGAGTAAGAAGAAACGCCCAGCACTATTTAAATTTAAGCCTTTTAGCGAGAAACAACTCAAAGTCCTTAAATGGTGGCAAGACGATTCTCCACACAAAGATAAAGATGGTCTAATTTGTGATGGTTCTGTTCGTGCTGGTAAAACTGTTGTAATGTCTCTATCGTTTGTCATGTGGGCTATGGAAACGTTCGATGAAGAAAACTTAGGTATGGCCGGTAAAACAATCGGTTCATTCCGTCGTAACGTTTTTAAACCGTTGAAACGTATGCTCCAGTCTCGGGGCTACAAAGTAAAAGAATATCGTTCCGAAAACATGTTCACTGTCACACGAAATGGCAAAGTGAACTATTTTTATATTTTCGGTGGTAAAGATGAGGCCTCACAAGATCTGATTCAAGGGATAACGCTTGCCGGTATGTTCTTTGATGAGGCTGCCTTAATGCCTCAATCTTTTGTAAACCAAGCAACTGCTCGATGTTCTGTTGATGGAGCTAAGTTCTGGTTTAACTGCAACCCAGCTGGACCTTATCATTGGTTTAAGCTTGAGTATTTAGATCAACTAGAAGAAAAGAACATGCTTCACTTACACTTCACTATGGATGATAATTTATCGTTATCTCAAAAAGTGAAAGAACGATACAAACGTATGTATCATGGCGTGTTCTATCAGCGATTTATCCTTGGTCTATGGGTACTTGCAGAAGGCATTATTTATGACATGTTTGATAGAGAAAAGCATGTTGTTCCAACAATCGAAAGAAGATATACCAAATATTATGTCAGTATCGACTACGGTACTCAAAACCCGACAACCTTTGGCTTGTGGGGCTTTTTTAATGGAGTTTGGTACAAGGTTAAAGAGTACCATTACGACGGCCGTAAAAAGTCAAAACAAAAAACTGATCAGGAATACTATGAGGATTTAGTAAAGTTCATTGGCGATAAACGTATATTGGGGGTAATTGTAGACCCGAGTGCTTCATCTTTTATCACGTTGTTAAAAAAACATGGGATACGCGTCATTAAAGCAAAGAATGATGTATTGAATGGTATTCGTAAAGTAAGTACAGCTTTAACAAATGGTTTAATTTTATTCAATGATTGCTGCAAAGAAACATTCCGAGAGTTCAGTTCATACGTCTGGGATGAAAAAGCGGCGGATCGTGGAGAGGATAAGCCAATTAAACAGAATGACCACCAAATGGATGGTGACAGATATTTTGTAAGTACAATTGTTCTTAAAGATGGTGGAATATCGGTATTAAAGTGAGGTAATCACAATGCTCATAGAAGATTTATATAGACCACGTTGGCATGAGCGCATGCAGGAGGTGATAAAAAATATGGTAAACAGTGTGATTAGTGATGATCAAATATTAATCAATGAAATCAAAGAGTGGGAACAATCAGACAAGCGAAACATGATGCTTATTGGAGACCGCTACTATCGCAATAAAATGGATATTAACAAAAAACAACAAGTAATCAGATGGAAGTCGAATATTAAATTAACACACGGCTTTGTTAAAAAGTTAGTTGATCAAAAAATAGGTTATGTACTTTCGAAAGAACCATCTATCTCAACCGAAAATGAAAGTTATCAAGAAAAACTTGACGAGTTCTTTGATGATGGAATGTTAAATAAGCTCAAGAAAATAGGGAAAGAAGCGATAAATAAAGGTGTTTCTTATCTTTATCCATATATCAATGAAGACGGGAATTTATCGTTTATACGCTTCCCTTCTGAACAGGTAATAGTTTTTTATTCGGATATTGAAAGAATGAAAATTGATAGCTTTATTCGTGTTTTCGAGATCAATTACTATGACGGAATGGAAAAAAGGAAACAAAAAAAGGTTGAATATTATCACAGTAACGGTATCAATTATTATGTTTTAGAAAATGACCACCTTATACCTGATGTACCTGCAGGAGTTGAACAAAACTATCATTTTTTGATTGGCAATAAACCTCGATTATGGGAAAAGATACCTTTAATTCACTTTCGTTATAATGAGGAAGAACAACCGCTTGTTGAGTTGATAAAAAGTTTAGTAGATAACTACAACACTCAAGCTTCAACAAATTCAGATGTGTTAGCAGATATCCCTAATTTCGTATACAAGATTATTAATTATGGTGGCGTCGACTTAGAAGAGTTCTTAGATGACTTAAACCGATACAGGGCTGTAAAAACAGATGAAGGTGGAGACGTTGACAAGCTAACATCTGATTTACAAACTGATTCAGTTGAAAAAGAATTAGATCGTACAAGAAAAGCAATCTATGAATTTGGCAGAGGTGTTGATACAACGGTTGAAGACCTAGGTAATGCTTCTGGAGTTGCTTTGAAGTACCGTTATTCTGATTTAGATTTAGACTGTAACATGTTTGAAGCAGAAATGAAATCGAGCATAGAACACATGATGTGGTTTTATTCACATTATCTAGCAATGATTGGACAAGGTGATTTCACAGAAGAAAAAGTGAAGTTTACTTTTAATCGGGACATTATCATTAATGAAGCTGAAGCGATTGAAAGTACTAAAAACTCTGTTGGTATACTTGATGATCAAACGGTTCGAGAAAATCATCCTTGGTACACAAAAGAAGTAGAAGAACGATTGAAAAAGCAGAAAGAAGAAGAACAGAACGCTTTTGATAATTATAATGAAACATTCCGTCAGAAGAATAGTGGTGGGATAGATGACCAAGAGTAGAGAGTACTGGCGAAGACGTTTTGAGTTGTTAGAAGAAGCACAACATAACAAAGCTGTTTCTTATTACCGAGACTTAGAAAAAGCATATATCCAAACCATGAATGCGATTGAAGATGATATTGCAAAGTGGTATAACCGATTTGCTAAAAACAACGAAATCACACTTGATGAAGCTAAAAGACTATTGAAGTCGGATGAATTAAGAGAGTTTCGTTGGACTGTTGATGAGTATATCGAATATGGTAAGAAAAATGCAATTAATCAGCAATGGATGAAACAGCTCGAAAATGCATCTTCACGAGTTCATATAAGCCGTTTAGAAAGTTTGCGAATACAACTCCAACAACACGTTGAAAAGTTGTATGGAGGGCAAATTGAGGGTTTTGAACGACTGACGAAAGAAGTTTATCAAGATCAGTATTATCATACAGCTTTTGAAATTCAGAGAGCATTTGAGATTGGTTTTACATTACAGGCGCTAGATGAAAATGTACTAACGAAAGTCATTAGTAAGCCATGGACAGCTGACAATATGACCTTCAGCGCTAAAATTTGGCGAGATCGAAACTTACTTATCAATACTTTGCACACAGAATTAACACAATCATTCGCTCGTGGTGAAGGACCACAAAGAATGATTAATGCCATCCAAAAGAAAATGAATACTTCACGATCTAACGCTGCTCGATTAGTCCAAACAGAGCAAGCGTTTTTTAGTGCTTCTGCACAAAAAGAAGCTTTTAAAGAATTGAATGTAGAACAATATGAAATTGTTGCGACTCTAGACCATAAAACAAGCAGTATTTGTCGAGCAATGGACGGTAAGGTATTTGCAATGTCAGATTACCAACCTGGTGTTACTGCGAATCCGTTTCATCCGAGATGCAGAACAACAACAGCACCTTATTTTGAAGATGATTACGGTACACGAATTGCTCGTGATTTGGATGGTAAAACATATCATGTACCAAGCAACATTAAATATGAGGAATGGTATCAGACACAAGTAGAGAAACATGGGCAGGAAAAAATCGATTTATATAAGAAAAAGCAAAGAAATCTTTCAAAAGATAAAATACAATACAAAGAGTTCAAAAATATTCTTGGAAAAAATGCCCCCTCATTGAATGAGTTTCAGGATATAAAGTATAATAGTGGTGATGAGTGGTATTTACTTAAAGGTTATCGAAACGCTATTGAAAAAGAAGATATTCACGGCTTTGTTGACTTTAAGACTTATAAGAATATAGCTAGTGAAGTTCAAGAAAAGATTGTCGGGATAGAGACATCAGATGGAATAAAACTTTCTGGTTATAAATCTCATTTTGTAGATAGGATAATTGGTCAAGTAGAAGCTGGCACTTCTGGAAAAGGGAAACGTTCGGGAGTTAAAATTGAAGATGTATTTAGCGCTTTAGTTAACCCGACACAAATAAGGGAGAAAAAAAATTCCCGTCAATACATTAATGACAAATGTATCGTAACTATTAATCACGAAACTGGCAACTTGATTCAAACAACACCTAAAACAAAGGGGGATAGCAAATGATTAAAATGACGCAACAAGATGAAGAGTTTTTAAAGAAACACCTTCATAATTTTCAGGATTTAAAAAATGGTCCTATCGATGATTTATTATTAGAAATTCACGATCTCACCCTAGAAGGTTTAGATGAAAATGATGATCCAACAAATTTTTATTATGAAGCACAAAAAGTTTATGACTCGATATATTTATTAAATTAGCACTTAACCAAAAGTAAAGAGGTTGAGTGTTTTTATTATGCCGTGAAAGGGTGTGATTCAACTATCTAGGGTGCACGTTATATAGACTTGCTAGGTGATGTATAGCGCGATGGGGGCTGTCACCAACTCTCGTCTTTTTAATGCTTAACTTGTAGACGTAAAAGAATAAAGAAAGCTAACTCTATCGTGTCGAACACGTTAAAAACGTAGGAGGAATAAAAAGTGAAAAAAGAAGATTTAATCGCAATGGGTTTATCGGAAGAACAAGCAACTGCTGTTGTTAATAAATACGGTACTATGATTCCGAAAGAGCGTTTTGATGAAGTGAACTCTGCCAAGAAAACACTTGAAACACAAATCAAGGAACGTGACGACCAATTAAAAGTTTTGTCTGATAAAGCAAAAGGCAACGAAGAATTAACAAAACAAATTCAAGAGTTACAAGAAGCTAACAAGCAGACAAAAACGCAATATGAGCAACAACTGAAAGACATTCAAACGTCTACCGCTATTAAACTTGCTTTAGCTGGCAAAGTACATGATGCAGATCTCGTTGCAGGTTTAATCAACAAGGAATTAATCGAATTAGGTGAAGATGGAAATATCTCTAAAGGACTTGAAGAGCAAGTGAAAAGCTTGCAAGAATCAAAGTCCTTTTTATTTGTGCCGGAAAAGGAAGAAAAACAACAGGTTGAAATCAAAGGTACAAAAACACCTGAAATCGGCACACCAACACAAGAACCGAATGCAGTAGAACAATGGCTACAAGCATTCAAATAAATTTAGCGGAGGTAAATTAATATGGGAAATGTAAACTATGCAGAGCTTTATCAACAAGCATTACAACAAAAATTCACAGCGGGGTTATCTTTCGTCGAATTATACAATACTCCTAACAACCAAAATATCAAATGGGTAAACGCAAAAACTGTTCAAATCCCTCGTATTTCAGTAGGAGGATATACGGATGTAGATCGCGATGTGGTAGGTACTTACACTCGCCGTGCGGATAATGATTGGGAGACAAAAACATTACAGCATGACCGTGAGTTTCGTACATTAGTGGATCCGATGGATATCGATGAGACAAACTTAGCGTTATCTATTGCCAATATTACTCGGGTGTTCAATGACGAGGAAAAAATTCCTGAACTAGATAAATACGCTGCTTCAAAATTGCACACAGAGTTTACTGGTTTCGGGGGTACGGTAAATAGTGATGCTGTTGATGTAAACAATGCACTATTGTTATTTGATGAATTTATGATGGAAATGGATGACGCGGAAGTACCTCAAGAAGGGCGTATCTTATATTTAACGCCAACTTTCTACACTTTATTTAAACAAGCAGCTCAAATCCAACGACAACTGGATGTTACTACAAATAACGGAAACATCAATCGCAGTGTGCGCTCTTTAGATGAGGTAAAGGTTAAGTCTGTGCCATCTTCTCGTATGAAAACATTATATAACTTCACGGAAGGTGCAGTGCCAGATGCAACAGCAAAACAAATTAATATGGTTTTAATTCATCCTCAAACAGTAATTACACCAATGAAGTATGAATTTGTTGATTTAGATCAGCCGTCTGCTGCTAATGGTGGTAAATATCTGTATTACGAACGTGCTTACTGGGATTTATTTGCCATCGAAAAGAAAGTACCGGGAATCAAAATGCATGTCGACGCTTAGAAAGGAGAGGGAATATTCCCTCTTAAAATTTACTAACAGGAGTGATATTAATTGAGTAACGCAGTGAAAATCCGAAAAGGAAACAAAGTCAAATATGTAGAAGAAGGTCGACTAGAGGTATTCTTAAAACAGGGTTACGAGCAAATTGATGAAGAAACCGGAGAAGTCATCCGTCGAGCAACAGGTGGCTCTGTCGTTCCGATTGCACAGTACAATCTATTATTAGATGAAGTGGAAAAACTAAAAAACTCTGATAATCAACAAAAGATTGAGGACTTAAAAAGTGAAGTTGAACAACTAAAAAAAGAAAATGCTTCATTAAAGGGGAAAATCACTAAACTAGAAAAGGCAGATCCAAAATAAAGGTGTGATGACGAATGGAAGTCATTGATATCATATTCGCAACTAAACCTGATGCAGATCAAGTTAAGGTGAATTTAGCAATAAATAGAATTGAGAGTCTTGTGAAAGAATATTGCAATCGTTGCGATATCCCGTCGACTCTCAATTTTTTGATTGCTGATATGGTTTTAGATTATTTAAGTTTACAAGACCGTAAAGACAACCCAGAAGCCTATGTTGGTGCAAAAAATATTAAAGAAGGCGATACTTCTGTTGAACTTTCTACTGATTCTCTTAGTTCAGGTGAGTCTTCACTGGATTCTATTTTAAACAATTATAAATCACAGTTAAACAAACACAGAAAGTTGAGGCGGTAGAATGAATCCAGTTAGAAGAGCGATTGAAAGTCTATACAAAGGTTCTTGCACCGTGAAGACTTGGGAAGAAATAAAAGACCCAATAACTCGCATTACGAAGAGTAAAAAAGAGGTTGCTAAGTTTGAAAATCAACCATGTAGATTGTCAATCGAAAAACAAACTTCTACTGCAAATACTTTGGGTCCAGCAGTTATATCGCAAACAACTAAGCTGTTTATTGCACCTGAGTTAGATATTCCTGCTGGTTCAAAAATCATTGTAACCCAAAATGGTAAGACCACTGAGTATACAAGAAGCGGAGAACCTGCTGTTTATACTAACCATCAAGAAATTACCTTAGAACTGTTTAGAGGTTATGCATAATGGCCAAATGGGGAAAAGTTAACTTCAAACAGTTGGAACGTTTGCAAAAGAAAATGCAAAAGCTAGAAAAAGTAGAGTTAGAAGAGTTTGCTGAAGCAATGGCGAAAGAGCTTGCTGCTAGATTACTAGCGAAGGTGATCAAGAACACACCAGTTGGTCGATATGAAGACGGAACAGTCGGAGGCACTCTTCGGCGTGGTTGGACAGCAGCTAGCCATCGTGAAGCGGAACTTTCTGCCACTTTCGGTGGAGGAACAAGCGGGGTTAAATTTATAAATTCTATGACAGTTGCAAAGAAAGGTAATGTGTATGAAATCGAAGTTATTAATCCAGTGGAGTATGCCTTAACGTAATGGGGCATATAAAATCGGGCAAAATCGGTGGACAACTTCATTTGTAGAATTGCACACAGTACAAGAAATCGTGTTATGATATTACCAAATAATACTTTTAAGAGGTGATATTATGGCTAAGTACAATATTGGTGACAAAGTCGGTAGATTAACAATTATCGATAATATTTATAGACCTGAATTGAAATATAAAAAGTATTATCTTTGCAAATGTGAATGTGGGAAAATGAAGGAAATTAGACGTGATTCCATAGGGCGTTCTACTTTTTCGTGTGGATGTTTGAATATAGAAAAAAGCACTAAACGTCTTGTTAATGCTACTAAAACTCATGGTATGTCGGATACAAAGCTTTTTGCGATGTGGCGAGATATGAGGAATAGATGTTATAACGAAAAGGTTGATAGATACGAGAATTACGGTGGACGAGGCATTAAAGTCTGCGATGAATGGAATGAAGACTTTGAACCATTCATGGAGTGGGCAATATCTAATAGGTATAAAGAAGATTTATCTATTGATCGGATAAACGTAAATGGAAACTACGAACCTTTAAATTGTCGTTTCATACCTATTGAGAAACAATCTAGAAACAGAACAACGAATGTAATGGTAGATTACTACGGTAAGACGATTTGCATAAAAGAATTAAGTGAAATAACAGGTCTAAACGATAAAATGTTATATGCCCGATATTCTAGAGGGGATAGAGGGGAACGACTTTGGAGAAAGCCGAGACAAACGAAGTCAACACCGAGGTAACTTACTAGATTGCGAAAGGCTAGTAAGCACCGTAGAGCGTAGAAGGTGAATAAATATAATCCTTCCAAGAGTGCCCGACACCAAAATGGTGATGATGTACGCCGAACTGGGGGCGAATTGACGTCCCGTAATGCGAGGTGACTCCCAGAAGTAAAGATAAAAAACTTTACGATAACAAAATGCATACGTTGAATATGGGCACAGGACATCCAACTTACAAGGCTGGGTACCAGGACGTTTTATGATGACCATTTCTGCCAAAGAAGTTGAGAATCTAGCACCAAAATTAATCGAAAAAAAACTAATGAAACTGTTAGGAGAGGCTTTCAATGGAGATTAACGACATAATCGAAGCTATCTCCATCAAGCTTGACCAAACATTTGGAGATAACTATTCAAAATATGTTGATGAAATACCGCAGGGGTTTGAAACTCCTGCTTTTTTAATTCTCTTTTTGAATTTAGAAAACATTCGACAAATCGGTAATCGTTGGAGAGTAACAACGCTTTTTAATATTCAATATTTTTCAGATAAAGCTGAAAACAAACGTACAGATGCATCTAACCATGCTTTAAAGATACAACAAGCACTTAGTGAAATTACGTTGCTAAATGGTGCTATCATGTTTGGAACTAACGCAAACAGCGAAATCGTAGACGGTAACACGCATAACTTTATTAACTTTAATTTCTTTTTACAAGAACAAGAGGAAAAGATTTTCATGGAATCATTAGAAATACACTCTAAGAAAGGGTGATAACATGACAATTAAAGAAAAAGCTAAGTCGACTACTGAACAAGTTACAAAAGCAATTGAATCAGTAATACCTTTAAAGTTTACAAAACAACAATTGCTTAAAAGTAAAAAGTATGTTGATCGTCGAGATTCTTTAAATGCATTGCTTAAGGATGACGAAACATATTCACATGCACAGGTCGAGCGAATATTAGAGAAATTCTATAAAGGAGGGAACAAATAATGCTAGGTGGAGGAACATTTGTAACACAAAACAAAGTACTTCCTGGTACTTATCATAATTTCATTTCAGCAGCACGTGCATTCGTAAATTTATCAGATCGTGGCTATGTGGCACTTCCAATACCGTTAGATTGGGGAGTAGATGGAGAAGTGTTTACTCTTACATCCGAAGATTTACAGAAAAATTCTCGCGGTATTCTAGGTTATGATTTTGCAGATTCAAAGTTAAAAGGTATTCGTGATATTTTCAAAAATGCACATACTGTTTATTTATACAAGCTAGGTGAAGGGGCTGCAAAAGCATCGAATGAGTATGCCGAAGCTAAATATACGGGTACACGAGGCAATGATTTGAAAATTGTCATTCAAGAAAATGTAGACAATCCAGAAAAATTTGATGTTTCGGTTTATCTTCAAAATTCTCTTGTAGATGAACAGAAAGGTGTTGTAAGTGCAGCTAATTTAGTTGCAAACGACTTTGTGGTATTTAAAGCTGATGCCAATTTAGTAGCAACAGCTGGTACACCACTAACTGGCGGTACTAATGGAACAATTAACGGAACAGCCTATCAAAATGCTTTAGATGCACTAGAAGCTTATGGTTTTAATACATTAGGCTGTCTATCTTCTGAACAAACAATTAAAGATTTATTTATCGCTTACACAAAACGTATGCGTGACGAGGTTGGAGCGAAATTCCAACTTGTTGGCCATAAATTGGGTACAGCCGATCACGAAGGTGTCATTGATGTTCAAAATGATGCAATTGGAGAAGATGAGGAAGTGTTCAGTGCAGTTTATTGGACAGTTGGTGCACAGGCTGGTGTTGCGATAAATAAATCGAATACAAACAAGCTGTATAACGGAGAGTACACGCTTGATATGTCAGAAACGAAAACGCAATCACAATTAACTGAATTGCTTAAAAACGGTAAATATGTGTTCCATCGTGTAGGCACAGAAACACGTGTACTTGAAGATGTGAATACATTTACTTCTTTTACATCAGAGAAGAATGAAGATTTCTCTATGAATCAAGTAATTCGAGTGCTGGACCAAATCGCCATTGATACAGCAAATCTATTTAACACGCGCTACTTAGGTCAAGTACCCAATGACCAAAGTGGTCGTGTTTCTCTATGGGGTGACATCGTTACACATCGTAGAGAATTACAAGGCATTCGTGCAATTCAAAATTTCAATCCAGAACAGGTTGTAGTGGAACAAGGAAATTCTAAAAAATCTGTAGTTGTAAATGAAGTTGTAGAGCCAACAGTGGCTATGTCACAACTTTATATCACTACGACAGTAGCGTAAGGGAGGGGAAACAATGGACAAAATGAAAATGTTATTACCGTTAGACATTCAATTTTTTGCTGAAACAATGCATGCAAGAGATGCGGTTAGTGGTGCTCAAGGTGAGGCGTTTGTAACAATTGAAGGTACTCGTCATCGATTTGCTAACTTGATTAATATTCAAGCTGACATGGCTAAAACGAAAACGCAGGTGCCTATCTTGGGCAAAGTAGGGAAAGGTAATAAATCAACTGGTGCTGAGTATACAGGAAGCGCTACATTCCATTTCAACACATCTATCTTCCGTCAATTACTTTATCGTTATAAAGAGACTGGTGAAGATATCTATTTTGATGTTCAACTCACAAATGAAGATAAATCAGCAACAGTAGGCCGTCAAACGGTCATTCTTAAGGATTGTAATTTAGACGGAGGGATTATTGCATTGCTAGATGCTGATGCAGAATATCTTGAAGATTCATTCGAGTTTACTTTTGAAGATTGGGAAATGCCAGAACAGTTCTCAATTTTAGATGTAATGCAATCTTAATATAGTGCTCACTTCGGTGGGCTCTTTTTATTACCTAAATTCGAAAGGAAATGATGAAAATATGAGTAACTTACAAGCTTTCTTTGCACAAAATGTTGAAAAGGTACAGATTGAAGAACATGTAATTTCTAAACGGTTTAAAGATGAAAATGGAAAGCCAATTCCGTGGAAGTTCGGAGCAATTGACGGTGAAGTTGACGCGGCAAACAGAAAAGCATGTACTAAGCGTATGCCTGTTCCAGGAAAAAAAGGTTTAATGATGCCGGAAGTTGACTTTGAACAATATACATTAAAAAATGCCGTGGCAACAATTAAATATCCTGATCTAAACGATGCAGAACTTCAATCATCCTATGGTGTCATGGGAGCAGAAGCGTTGCTCAAAAAAATGCTTCTTCCTGGTGAACTTACTGAAGTAAAAAACATTGCTCAAAAAGTAAATGGCTATGATGTAGATATGGAGGAACTTGTTGAAGAAGCAAAAAACTAATTGATGACGGTGATAGCGATGCAAACATAGCTCATTATGCATTACATAAATTGAGGCTATTACCGTCACAATATTTAAACCTTCCACGTCTTGAAAAGGCTTTTGTTATAGCATCAATACAGGTGAAAATTGAATCTGAGAAGAAACAGGCTAACGAGGCAAAACGAAAAGGTCCGAAAGGTAAAGGTAGAAAACGGTAGAATACTAGTCTCCTTTTCTGTATATTTATGGTGAAGGAGGGATTAATTTATTTATGATAACGTTAATGATTTTAGTATTTTTGTGTATTATTGGTATAGTATTCTTAATTGCATTTCCAGTAGCTTTTTATAAAGTTATGACCTCAAAAAAATCTAAGTGTCCTCAATGCGAAAATGAAATTCGTTTTGCAGCAAACTATGGTAAATGTCCGAAATGCAGAACTAAAATATATAAACACGGAGATGGTTCTCTTCGTGTAAGAACTTAGCACTCAAAAATGGGTGCTTTTTATTTTGTCAAAAAGGCGGTGAGACAATGGCAACAATTAGAACCGCGATACAAATTAACGATATGATGTCACAACAATTTAGAGCTATGGAAAAAGTCTTTATTATAGCGTCATACAAGTCGTAACTCAAAGGGAATAAGGGTTATAGAGGTAAAAAACGGTAGAATAGTACTTTCTTTTTCTGTATATTTATGGAGAAGGAGGGATTAGTATGGGAATTTTTAATAAAAAAATAAATGAAATATCTATAGCTGTACCAATTTTGGATGGTTTACCAATTTCACAAGGAGAATTTGTAAAAATCAATGCGAAAGAAACTGGAGTTACTTTTCGACATGGTATTAATTGTTATGAATTGAAAGCAGAAAAACTCCTAAATATTCATCATAAAACTAGTGTGGAAATTCAAAAGAGTGTTGGAAGTTCTATAGGAGGAGCCATTGGAGGTTATCTTTTATTAGGACCTTTAGGAGCAATTATTGGAGGACGTAGTAAAGAACAGATTTCACGCACCCTACAACTCTTTCTAATCTTTGAATATGAAGATGAACGACAAGAAACTAAATTTATTTCTTTTGATATCACGCACACTCCAAAAGCTAAAAAAATTAATATGGAGTTTTTCAACAAGAAAGTAACTCCTAAGAACATTCAACTTTAAGCACTCATAAGAGTGCTTTTTATTATGCGTAAAAAGGCGGTGGAAATATGGCTACAATTCATACAGCTATTCAGCTACAAGATAACATGTCTAGACAATTTTATGCAATGAACATGGCGATGTCCACGGTCATTGATAGCTTCTATACTTTACAAGATGCTACAAGTCAAGCTGTTGATGTATCTGCATTAGAAGCAGCACAACGGGAACTGCAACAAGTTGAAGCAAGTTTTAATCAGATTGAACAAGAAATAAAACAAGCAGATACAGCTCAAGATTATTTCAATCAGGAAATACAAGAGGCTGATAGTTTAGCAAATAAATTACTAGGTACACTAGGAACAATTGTTGGTACTTATTTTACTTTGCAAGGTTTGAGGGGAGCAATAAGTTTATCTGATGAAATGACAAATACAAATGCGCGATTAGAATTAATAAATGACAATTTAATGACTACTGCTGAATTACAGCAAATGATTTTCGAATCAGCGCAGCGCACGCATTCACCATATCAACAAACAGCTGATATGGTTGGTAAACTTGGTATGCAGGCTCGCTCTGCATTTAAAAGTAATGCAGAAATAGTTGCATTTGCTGAACAAATAAATAAAACCTTTAAAATAGCTGGTACCCCGATACAAGGTATGGAATCGGTAATGTTACAACTTACTCAGGCAATGGCTGCAGGAGCACTACAGGGTGAAGAATTAAACGCTATCCTGGATAATGCTCAACCGATAGTCGCGAATATCCAAAGGTATTTAGAAGAAGCTATGAATATAGATGCTTCTAATATTAAAAAGCTTGCTTCAGAGGGTGTAATCACGGCAGAAATAATTAAGAATGCCATGTTTTATGCAGCAGAAGAAACAAATAAAGCTTTTGAATCAATGCCGATGACTTGGTCACAAATATGGACTGATTTTCAAAGGGATTCTTTAAAAGCATTTCAACCAGTTTTGCAAGAAATTAATAATTTAGCAAATAACAAAAAAAATAAAGAGTTTATAGCAAATGTTACACAATCAATAGGCTTACTTGCAAAAGTTACTTTGGATGTTATCGACGTTTTATCTTTAATAGGTGGATTTATTTATGATAATTGGTCTATTATTGCTCCAGTTGTTGGAGGAGCAACAACTGCTTTATTAATTTATACTACCGCATTAATTGGAATAAAAACCGCCACTATGATTACAGCAGGATGGCAAGCGATAATGGCAGCTAGAACTGCAGTATTAACAGGTGCTACATTTGCCCAAACTGCGGCACAATATGGCTTAAATGCTGCTATGATGGCAAGTCCAGTTACTTGGATAATTTTAGCTATTATTGCATTAATTGCGTTATTTTATTTAGCTATAGCAGCAATTAATCATTTCGCTGGTACATCCATCAGTGCCACGGGAATCATAGCAGCTGGATTTGCATTTATGTACTCAGTGTTTTATAACGTTATCGCATTTATGTTAAATTTGATACTCATATTTGCGGAGTTTTGGGTTAACGTGTGGAGTAATAAAGGATATGCAATTAAAAAGCTATTCGGAAACTTAGCAAAAAACGCTTTGGACATGGCGAAAAGCATGATCGGTTCGTTTGATAGTGCTGCTACAAATCTTGCAAACATGTTCATTGAGGGTGCGAATTGGGCAATCAAAGGAATCAACTGGCTAATTGATGCAATTAATGAGATTCCTGGTGTTGATCTTGGTAAAGTAGGGGAATTTAAAACAAGAGCATCACTCGTTGCTGATTATAGTAATCTTAAAAACAGGATTGATGAGTGGGTAGGAGAACCTCCAGGAGACTATTGGGAAGCTCCGAGAATCGAATACACTTCTCCGTTTGATAATGCGGTGAACGCTTACAATTGGGGAGCGAATTTGTTTAATTTTGATCAACCAAAACAAGATGATTCTTGGCAAAAAGACCAAGAGGCATTAATGAAATCGATTTTAGATTCACTGGGATCAGGTAATGACTTGGCAGGAGATACGGCTGATAACACTGGCAAATTAAAGGACTCGGTGGACATGGCCACAGAAGACTTAAAATACCTTAGAGACTTGGCTGAACGTGATACAATCAATCGCTATACAACAGCTCAAATCAAGGTCGATATGCGTAATGAAAACCACATCAGTTCTGAGTTAGATATTGATGGTGTAATCGATCGCTTTGGAGAAAGAGCAGAAGAAGTTGCAGAAATGTTAGCAGAAGGAGGCAACAGCATTGTATAACTTTTTTTTAGATGGTGTGCAATTACCTGTTGCCCCATCTAGTATGACATTGAAAATAAATAATAAAAATGAGACGATCACATTAATCAATGAAAGCGAAGTAAATATTTTAAAAAAACCTGGTTTAACAGACATCGATATTGAAGTAGAGTTTCCGAATGTCAGATATCCCTTTGCTATTTATCCAAACGGATTTCAACCTGCATCTTTTTATCTAGAAAAAATTGAACAACTTAAATTATCACAAGAGCCATTTCCATTCATCGTCAATCGAATGAAGCCGAATGGTTTTTTACTATTTGATACGAATATGACCGTTTCTATTGAAGATTATGAGATTGAGGAAGACGCAGAAAATGGCTTTGACATCGTTGTAAGTATCAAATTGAAGCAGTATCGTCCTTACGGAACCAAGCGTTTAAATCTAAAATCTAGCACATCCAACAACACCACAAAGCAAAAGGTTACTGTTGAGAAAAAAAGAGCAACTACGAGAAAAAACACACCGAAAACACATAAAGTACAATCAGGAGAAACGTTGTGGATAATTGCGAAACGTTATCTTGGAGATGGGTCGAAATATACAGAGTTAGCAAAGCTCAATAAACTATCAAACCCAAATTTAATCAGAGTAGGGCAGGTGATTAAGCTTGGCTAAAAGTCGATTATTGATTATTTCTCAAGGGCGTATCTTTGAATGCGCTGTTGAAGAAGGTATAGTTTGGGAGACTCATAGAAAAGGTTCTCCTGGAAAACTTACTTTCGACGTTATCAAAGATGAGATGCTAGGTTTCCATGAAGGGGATGCTGTACGTTTTGACTACGATGGAAAGCAAATTTTTCTAGGGTATGTATTTACCAAGAAAAGAACAAATAATCGAATGATAAGTGTTACGGCATATGATCAACTTCGATATTTTAAAAATAAAAATACGTATATTTATCGAAATAAAACTGCAGGTCAACTTTTATTGAAGATTGCGAAAGACTTCCATTTAAAAACCGGCATTGTAGCAGATACAAAACACGTCATAGCTTCGAGAACTGAAGATGATCAAGAGTTGTTTACGATTATGGATAATGCTTTATCTGACACGACCAAAAACACTAAAGAAATCTATGTTTTGTATGATGATTATGGAAAGTTGTGCCTTCGTAACATTAAGGAATTGAAGTTAAATTTATTAATCAATGAAGACTCTGGTGAGACATTCGAATATACAACATCTATTGATGAAAATACGTATAACCAGATTAAATTGATTCGTGAAAATAAGGAAGCTGGTAAACGTGAAGTGTATATTGCTAAAGATAGTGACAATATAAATAGTTGGGGAGTCTTACAATATACAGATAAGCTAGAAGAAAAAGAAAATGGAAAAGCAAAAGCTGATGCTCTTTTGTCTCTATATAATCGTAAATCTCGCAAACTACACATCAATAAAGTATTTGGTGATATAAGAGTACGTGGTGGGTCTCAAGTAGGTGTACAGATGTACCTTGGTGATTTAACTGTTGCGAATTATATGATAGTTGAATCAGTAAAACATACTTTTTATGAATCAGATCATCGAATGGACTTATCATTGATTGGCGGTGAATTCATTGCGTGATATGAATGACTTTCTAAATCTAATAAAAAAAGTTGCAATCAATGCTGTAAACGCACAAAAGTTATCAACTGTTGTTTATGGTACGGTTGTTTCAGCAAACCCTTTAAAAGTGCAAATTGATCAGAAATTTGTACTAGAAGAAGACCATTTAAAGTTAACTAAAGCTGTAAAGGATTATGAGGTTGATATCACAATTAATGGTTCTAAGCAAAGTTGTACTGTTTATAATGGCTTAAAGAAAGATGATAAAGTCACAATGATTCGGGCACATGGTGGCCAACAATACATCATCATTGATAAGGAGTGATGAGATGATTCCGCAACAAATTGTAAACGATGGGCTAGAAGTTGATTTCGAAGAAGAAGTCCAACCCTCAAAAACATATAAATTAAATTTAGATAAAAATCGCTGTGTCGGCTTTGTAGATGAATTACAAGCTGTACAACAAGCGATTTTTTTAATGCTTAGCATTGAACGTTATGACTACCCTATATACTCATGGAACTATGGAGTGGAGTTTAAAGATTTAATAGGACAACCTACTGCCTATGTTGCTAGTGAAGCGAAAAGCCGAATACGAGAATGTCTAATGCAAGATGATCGCATTACAGAGGTTGATAACTTCGAAGTAAAGACTAATAAAAATAAAGTTCATGTAACCTTCACAGCCCATACGATTTTTGGTGACATTACAGCTGAAAGAGAGGTTGATTATTAATGGACGAACCAATTGATTTAAATACAAGCTACGAGGATTTGATGGCTCAAAAGTTAGCTGGAATTGATGATTCTTTGGACAAGCGAGAAGGTGGCATTATTTATAATGCAACGGCAGCGAACAGCGCTGAAACTGCTCAAATGCTTGTCACGATTAAGAATAATAACGATATGATGTTTGCTGATACAGCTCCAAGAGAGTTTTTAATTCGTAGAGCAGCTGAACGAGGACTTGCTCCTTATCCAGCAACCAACGCAAAGCTTAAAGGTGTCTTCAATATGGATGTGCCTATTGGTAGTCGATTTAGTTTAGATGATTTGAATTATACAGTGATTGAACAAATCACAACTGGAGAGTTTATTCTTGAATGTGAAACTCCAGGAAACATTGGTAATTTGTATCTAGGTACATTAATACCAATCGAATACATTGACGGACTTCAAAGTGCCGAGTTAACTGAAGTACTTATTCCAGGAGAAGATGAAGAAGATACAGAAGCCTTTCGAACACGCTATTTTAATAGTTTTGAATCCGTTTCTTTTGGTGGGAATAGAGCTGACTATAAAGAGAAAGTTGGTGCGCTTAATGGTGTAGGTGGTGTACGAGTTTATCGAGCGAAATATGGTGCTGGAACAGTTGGTTTAACAATTATTAATTCCCAATTTGAAAAACCATCCCAAACGTTAATAGATGCAGTTCAACAAGCAATTGATCCACTTGAAATGCAAGGAGAGGGAGTTGGGCTTGCACCGATTGACCACGTTGTCACGGTGTCGCCAGTCGAGGAAACAACTATTGATGTCACACTCAACATCACCTATCAAACTGGGTGGACATGGGCAGATATTCAAGCGAATGTTTTACAAGTCATTGACGGTTATTTAAAAGAATTAGCTGAAGAGTGGGCAAAGGCTGCTACGTATGAAGAGGATCACCAAGGAGTGGTTATTCGAGTTTCACAAATCGAAACAAGGCTCTTGGGTGTAGCTGGTGTGTTGGATATTGCAAACACTCAGTTAAATGGACAATCCTTAAACATTGAATTAGACAAAGAAGCGATCCCGATTAGAGGTGTTGTAGTTGGCTAAAGAAGTTGATTTATTAAATTATTTACCGCCAGTACTTCATGAAATAAAAGAAATTGTTGAGATTGCTAATATTGAAAAGAAACCATTAGAAGGTACGTGGCAAGCAATTGAAGACAGCTTGAATAATCAATTTATTGTCACGATGAACGAAAACGGGGCAAGTCGGTATGAAAAAATGTTAAAAATGAATGTGCCGGAAATCGATACACTTGAAACGCGAAGATTTCGAGTATTGTCTCGGTACCAGGAACAACTTCCATATACACATTTAATGTTAAAGCAACTATTGAATAGTTTGTTAGGGGAAGGAAAGTACGTCCCGATTCGTGATACAGCCAATAAAAGTCTGACGATAAAAATCGAATTAACCGTTAAAGGCATGTTTGACGCAGTGGTTGCAACAGTAGAAAGAATAACACCGCAGAATATGATGTTAACAGTTGAACTAAGATACAATCAACACAGTAAATTAGCGCTATTTACTCATAGACAGTTAGCAACATACACCCATAAGCAATTACGAGAGGAAGTGATTTAATGTCATCAGAAACAACGAATTTCGGCTTAATAAAACCCGATGAAGATGAGTTTTATGATATCCAAGTACAAAATGAAAATATGGATAAGATTGACCAACAATTAAAAGAAAATGCCGATAATATCGCATCGGCTAATGAGGCATTTAATGAACACTTGGTAGAAAGAAACCCCCACGGAACAACAGCAAGTGACGTAGGAGCCGTTAACAAAAAAGGGGATACGATGACCGGTACGTTGACTTTGCCGTCATTAGTGTTACAGAACGGCTCTAAAATAATGGAAAATGCTGAACAAAGATTGGTTATTTCGGCACATAAAAATCGTTTGGATGTAATTACAGAAGATAATCAAAAACACATGTTTAGACATATGAATGGTGACTTATATGTCTATGATGAAAACGGTTATTTAATAGATTCATTTAAAAGTTTAAAAAATAAAATTAGCAATATAAAACGGCAAGAAACTACTCTATTTAGCGGCTCATTAACTAGTGGAACTGCAACGTTAAACTTAACTAGTGGTTCGTTGAATGACTTTGACGAAATCATCGTCAAAGGAAAAATGTATACAACTTCTTCAACGCCAATTACCTTTGACGAACTAATTGAAGTTGATGAGAGCGCCGTCTACGAACGATCCAAAACTCATACTGTGCTTTTTACTGCTGATAGTACGGTTGCAATTTTATGGATTCAATTTAGACTACACGTGAATAATAAAACGTTATTTATCACTTACAATCGCAAACAACCAAAGGGCTCGCAAATAATATCGGATACAACAGAAAATATTATTACATCAGTTATAGGTGTTAAATATAAAACAACGTAAGGAGGTCATAAAATGATTAAATACACATTAGGTAATGATGGGTACGTTAATAATTTTGTTACCATCGGGGAATTAGAAGGTAGCAAAACAATAGCAATTGAAAACTTCGATAGCGAAAATTTTGATTGTTATAAAGAAGTGGAAGGTGGGCTAGTATTTGACGAACAAAAATTACAAGAAAAGTTAAACCCACCGTTGCATCCAGTTCTGCCGACATTAGAAGAACGTTTGTCGGCGCTCGAATCAGCATTATTAGAAATAACACTTGGAGGAATGTAAGATGTACAATTTCATTTTAAACATGTGGATCATGCATAAAGTCGAAGAAAAACATGTACAAACGTATGTCACAAAGGGTTATATTACACAACAACAAGCGGATATGATTTTTGCTACCCCCACAATTCGAAATTCACAGTAGTCACACATTGTGCAATAACTTAAAAGTTAGTTAAATATCAAATAAATGCAAAGCACTCTCAATCGAGGGTGCTTTTTATATTGCAACAAGAACTAAGAAACGCACTGTGCCGAGCAGTGCTATTTTTTATATAAGAGTAGGTGTTGAAATGGGCGAAGATTTGGTAAGAAACATTTATGAACGATTAGGGGCAATTGAAGCAAAAATTGATGATGTACGAGATATTAGATTGACTGCGGAAAATGCAGAAGATATTGCTACAAAAGCAATGGAAAGTACGAAAAGCGCCCATCATCGTCTTGATAAAATCGACAAAATCATTTGGTGGGTTGCCACAACGATTATCGGAGCAGTGATTTTAGCGCTTTTAGCATTGGTCATTAAAACAAATTAGGAGGATGATTTTAGATGAAAATTAACTGGAAAGTACGATTACAAAGTAAAACATTTTTAGTTGCTGCATTTAGCTTATTGTTATTATTAGTGCAACAAGTTGTAGCGTTATTTGGTTTTGACACAACTATTTATAATGAGCAGGTCACTGATATTTTTAATACAGCGCTCGCTATTTTAGTGCTTATCGGTGTTGTACATGATCCAACAACTGCTGGATTATCAGATAGCGAGCAAGCTCTAGGATATAACAAACCACGTGATGATTTGGATGGTGATTCAAAATGATTACAATTTCTCCTGGACACTGGTTACCGGGCACAGGCGCTTGCGACATAATAGATGAAGTGACTGAAGCTCGAAAGGTTGTAAATAGAGTAGTAGAAATACTAAGAGCAAATAAAATTACAACAAACCTAGTAGTAGACAATACGTCAAAAAATCAATCCCAAAATCTGAAATACTTAGTAAATGAACATAATGCTACGAGTCGTCAATTAGATGTAAGTGTGCATTTTAACGCTGCAACTCGAACTGATAAGGGACAAGGTGTTGAGGTGCTATACGTATCAATAAAAGATTTTGCTGCCAAAATTTCAAAAGCAATCAGTGATGTAAGTGGATTAATCAATCGAGGGGCTAAGTTGCGTAAAGACTTAGCTTTTTTAAATGGCACAAACAAGCCAGCAATACTTATTGAAGTATGTTTTGTATCATCCACTGTAGATGTTGCCGTTTATCGTAGGGATTTCGAGAAAATTTGTCAGGCAATTGCTGAATGTTTAGCAGAATTCGTTGGTAAGTCTTTAAAAGAAGGTGAATCAAAATTGGAATTCTCAAGTAAAGCAATGCAAACGAAATATGAAACGCGAACAAATTCCCCAGCTACTAAAAAATTGTTATTGGAAACTGCTTTAAGTATTGAAGAATTACAATTAGATAGAAAGCATTGGGAGGAACAGTACGAGAAAGGCAACATTAAAGAAGGCGACTGGAATGCTTTTGCGTATGAGGTAGCCGTCCATTTCGCAAAGAAATAAGTTAAAAAACTGACCGCCTATTCACATCAATTGTGTGGAAGGCGGTCTTTTTTTATCACTAGTGTTGCATAAATAATGTCATAATTTTCAGTTTAATCATCTTTCCGGTTTGGAGCCAAAAAGGTAAATACCCAATCAAAGGTGGCTCCATCCATTTGGAAAATTATTTACAATTAGACCTGT